>WFNQ01000039.1 GCA_015488565.1 Thiomicrorhabdus sp. | reverse complement strand
TATGGTAGTGGCTTAGTACGATAATAAATTCATCCCCCCCTATGCGCGCAATAATATCATACTGCCTTAATACGTTTTGAATGAGGCTGGCGACATTGCGCAGGAGGTCATCCCCAATTTCATGACCGAGAGAATCATTCACCGATTTAAAATTATCGAGGTCAACAAAAAGCAGTGCAAATTCAGATTGGGTTCGGGCGTTTTCACTGATTAGCCATGAGAGGCGTTCATTGAGTTGATTACGATTTGCTAAACCACTTAATGCATCGGTTCTGGACAGTTTATACAGTTCAGCTTTTTCATGTTCTAAACGAGAAAAAGTTTGAACCAATGACGCACGAACCGCTTCTAACTCTTTGAGTTTAAAGCGGCTTGGTACGGAGGATTGATAGTAGGCATACTGGCGTAGTCGTTCCAGCGGGTTCATGATCATATATTTTAGAGCGAGCCATAACAGTATTAAAATTAAGAGGGGAGTTAGGACAAAAAATAGGATGAAGTTAATTTGGTGTTGATAGAACTTATTTTGAATATACTCTTTTTGAAGAAATACGACTAAAGTAAAGTACTCAGGCTGATTCTGGATATAAAAGCGGGTTTTTATTTTAAATTTTAGGTTGTTTATGAGCGTTTTGGTTGAGATATCCCGGAATTTAGAGAGAACTTCTTTTTCTGGTGGAAGCTGTGTAATGGATGGGTCGGTTGTTAGTATGATTTGTTGACGGTAACTTAGGGCCATATTTTCAATAAGGGGGGTGTTTGCTACTTTTCTATTTAAGAGTGCTTTAAATCCTTTAATGGATTCAATGCTGTTGACTTCGGAAGAGATCATATAGGCGGTTTCGGATAGGTCTTGGCGAATGTTTTCAACAATTAAATCTGTTTTACGTTGTTGATCGCTTAGGTACACATAGCTAAAGGCGGCATAGAGTGTACTCACGAGAATGAACATCAATAGAAGTATAAAACGATGAACGGATAGCATTTACAGTAAGTCTTTTGTTGGGAATTGAATATTATTTAAACGGCGTTCTTGCTCCTTGGTTAAGGGCTGATTCAGCCATTTAATTCCTTCAAGGCTGGATAAAAAATCTGGGTAACTGGTGTTTTCAAGGTAGGGTTTTACTTTTTGATAATATTCAAAAGGGTCTTTTTTTAGAGCAATCAATGCGTTGTTAATAAGCGTTTTGAGTTGTGTAAATTGCGCTTGATGTTTTAAAAGCTTTTCTTTGGAAGTGAAGAGGGCATCAATGATCAGCAGTGATAGTCCATCGCCATCTTGTGTTGAAGCCAGTTTTTGTAGTCCTAAAGAGGCCAGCTTTTGTTGATAAGGTGAGTAAGAGGCAATAATCACGGGGTATTCGGGTTTGTTTTCTTTTAGTAGGGTGTAAATTTTAAGTTGATCTTTATTGATGTAATTAAATGTTTTATCGTTTAGACCATTTAGCTGAATAAAGTCCTTAAAAACTAACTGATTAACGGAGTGCATCTCAAGGTAAACTTCGATGGGTTGTGTGCTATTTTTCAGTTGTTTGAGCGTACGATTTGCCATAATAACATCGCCACCATTGGAGCGATCAAATAGAAGGATGGGCAGTAAAGTCGAGTCTTTTTGCTGAACATGAGTAAACTCATATTGCGTGCCTGTAAAAGCATCCAATTCGGCGGTTTCATAAATGTTCAGACTCTCTCCGAGTGAAATAACGGTATAGAGTTGAATGTTTAGTGGCGCTAGCCAACCACTCTCTTTCGCGTAAAACAGAGGGGAATAACCAACCCAAGAGTTGGCTATGATTTTAAGTTCAGTCTCTTTTTGTGTTGAGCAGGCTGTCGATAGAGTGAGGACGACTAATATGAGAGAATATTTTATGAACTTCATTGCGATTCCCATTCTTTTTTAGAGAGTAATTTAAGCCTAACACAATTAGAATCATGGTGTTTATAACGACTGGATAATTTACCATAGTAGTTTTTTATACTAAAGCTACTTATATTTATGAATGGTTAGATTTGGACTTTTTATGTGTTATTTTACGTAAAAAACACACGATACTTGATGAATGAAAGTGAGTTATGAGTACATAGGCTAGCGTGCCAAAAATGAGACCCAATAGTGCATTTCCTAAGAAAAACGGTTGCCAGATAAGCGGGAAAACTTCTTCGAACCATTGTGAAGAGCCTATGGTTAATTGTGCCGAGGCATCAAAGAGGTCGGGGGAGGATAGAATCCAGGTACCAAATTTATAGCCACCATACCAAATGGCCCACATGGTAATCGGGTTGGTAATCCATGCCAATGCGGTGGCAAGTGGGATGTTGGCTCGAAGGTAGT
>WFNQ01000038.1 GCA_015488565.1 Thiomicrorhabdus sp. | reverse complement strand
GTCACCGAAGGCACCGTTCATGTAAAAGGTTCTGGTGATGTATTAAATGAAATTGTGGAATCCATCTCCAATGTCAATCAAATCATTGAAGAGATTGCCGCTTCCAGTAATGAGCAAAGTGAAGGGGTGAGCTTAGTCAACTCCTCCATAACCAATATTGACACCGCCGTACAGCAAAATGCGGCACTGGTCGAAGAGACGGCCGCCACCTCAGAAGAGCTGGGTGACATCTCAAAGCTGATGCAACGTAATGTCGAAAAATTCGTCATCAATGACTCAAATAACACCAACTTACAAAATCACGAAGGCTTTGATTTTGAAAGTGCACGACGTGGGCACAAACAGTGGCGCGTTAAAGCCAGAGCCTATGTGAACGACATTGAGATTGATTTTGATCCTACCTCTGCCAAAGACCCAACCCTCTGCGCCTTAGGCCAGTGGATGAATAGCGAAGGACAACAGCTTTCCAATTCAGCGACCTTTCAAAAGCTAACTCAAATCCACAATGAGCTACATGCTCAAATCGGTCTTATCGTAGACATGAAACATGAGCATAAAATAGAGGAGGCCAATCAAGCGATTGAGACACTTATTGAGCAATCCAATAAAGTCATTGAGCTGATTACTCAATTAGAGAGGGAGGTGACGGGCTCAACGGGTATGGAGGTGGGCATGCAACCCAGCCCCGCTAAAATAGCCACAAAACCAGTGGCTCGGCCTTCTGAGATAACGAAAGCACAACCCATTAAAACTTACGTTAAAAAAGAAGCCAAACCAGCGGCTCTGCAAACACCGCCACCAGCCCAATCTAAAGGTAATTCAGACGATGAATGGGCAGACTTTTAAAAAGTCTATCCCAGAGCCATCCTCTATAAATCTCTAAGCCGCCGCAAGGCGGTTTTTTTATTTAACCGTCTTTTTTAAAAGCGTTTGATAATCCTGAGCCAATAACAACTCTCTTAAGACCATCGTTGCATAACTGCCCGAACGTAATGTAAACGAAAGCTGTAATACGGGGCAGGCTTTCCACGCTTCGTCCATATTCAATCGTTTAAATGCCGTTGTCAACGCTTCTTCAACGGGCATAACGGCTTCATTTTCCATCATCCATTGCCACGTTAAATCTATTGGTAACACTCTTAAGGCTCTGCGGCCTTGCTGAACGCCGTATTGATCCAATCCTGAAATCCAATCCGAAAACGGCTCTGCCACACCCTTTTCTATCGCTAGGGCTTCTTGCTGGGTTGGCAGAGTCCCTTTACCATACAAAGCACCAGTAGGATGTAAATCCAATTGCATAACCCGAGTCTTTAAATCACTTGAGCCATCCTCAAGAAACCACTTGTTCGACCCTTGTAATTGCAATACATCGCCCAACAGCAATTGATTCCAATTACCTTGTTCAATACGCTGGCTTAATAACACATTAAACATCCAAGAACGAAGCGCGGATAAATACAAACTTTTTTGATTACGCTTTACTTTGGGCAACTCCCCTGCCAATAGTTTCAACCCTTGTTTAATATTACGCCCGTAAAGTCCAAACCGTTGTTCACCAAAGTAGTTGGGAACACCATCTGCTTTTAGGCTTTCTAAGCGTTGTTGCAATACGCCTATAAAATTCTCCCCCCCCCTTATATTCCGAATGGTTAAGGTAAAACGATTGCCTGATAACCCTCCTGTTTGCAGTTTTCGCTGATGTCGAATGACTTTAAGCACTTGTACATTCGCAACATTAAAGGCCTTAATACAAGGATTTTCTCTTCCTGCTAAGTGAATACTAAACCACTGTCGCGTCACCGCATGGCGGTCTTTTTGCCCCGCAACATTCACCTTTGCGGGAGACACTCCGGCCCATTTGGCGAGTTGTTGCAATACCCAGTCGGTGTTCTCCCCGCTCTTTTCAACCCAGCACCAAAGGTGTTCCCCCTCACCACTAAGCTCAAAGGCGATTTGCTCTTCGACAATAAAGTCCTCTGGAATCACTTTATAAACCCCTGATACATCAGGCACACCAAAAGCATAATTAAGTACGGTTAAATCCGCTACGGCAATCTCTTTCATTTTTACGACTCATCAAAACAAAAAAACCTGGCAAAAAACCAGGCTTTTTTTAAAAAACGGCACTCATTTAAAGTGCACCACTCTATAATTCTAAAAACAACATCTCTGCAATAGGCAGACCTTTACCTTTTGGCTTCTCGTCATACACTTTAATAAGCAACTCACGAATATTACCCGAGACCACATAATCTTTAATCAGTTGCCTCGCCTCAACAGGGGAGTCTTTATTAATATAGGCATACACATTACGTAGATGACACTTACTATCAGGATCCGATGCCAATGGACGCAAAATACCCTCTCCAAATATTTTCACGTCCTCCTTGGTGACAATCGCGACTTTATGATAATACGTTGTACGCAATGGCTCTGAAAAACAAATTTTCAACACGCGATCAAAGTTACCAGAACCTTTATCCAAACTCTCAACAAGTTGTGCCGAAGTAATGGTAACAGGGGGTTTACTGCAACCCGTTAAGGCAATAAAAAAAATGGAACAGACGGCCAACCAACACAAAGTAACGCTACTATTCTTTTTTGTTGCATCGCCTATCGCCATCGCCCTACTCCCCTTCTTAAAAATTATGTTAACTTAGGCTATTTTGCTGAATCCCCGCCACTTGCCAAGTGCCTTCATCGTTTGCTAAACGGCGAATATGCCAAATTTCATTAAAGGCATGTGCATCTTCTGAATCTGCTTCTTTAATAAAGCCAGTAAAGCGAATGCTGACAATAAAATAGTCTCCATCAATAACCATGTCCGCAATTTCAGCGTCCAACGTATCCACCACGGTGTGATGGTCGCCTGCTTGCATCCCTTGCATTTCTTGTTTAATCGCTTCAAACAACTCTGGCGAACAATAAGATTCCACTTCCGATAAATCCGCACTGTCCCACGCATTTTGTAACGTTACAAAATGCCCTTTGGCACCTTCCACAAAGGATTCCGCATTAAACCAATCCGGAGCTTCGTTAACATGCTCTGCCTTTTCACTGACGGCGCCACCTAGGTTAGAGCCAAAAATAGACTCGCCCGATTTTGGGTTAGACGCTTGCTCCGAATGATGCGCTTCACGTGAAACGATCGGCTCACTTTGTGGTTGAACCGGCTGATCATTCACAGCCTCATGATTTGCTTGATAAGCTGGTTGTGACGCATGGCCTGTTCTTGAGCGTCCGGTAAAATGCCTAAAGAGTTTAAACAACACAAATGCAATAAGGGCAAATAATAAAATATCCATAATTTGAAGCCCCTCAAAACCATCGCCCATAAACATCGCGGCCAATAAACCACCTGCCGCTAAACCACCTAATACACCCATCATGCCTGAACGTGATTTCGCACCTGCACTTGCCGCAGCAGGAGCTGCTTTGGGAGCTGTTTGCTGCTTAGAAGAGGACTTATTAAAGGACTTTGAAGGAACGGATTTAGAATACCCAAAACTTTTACCCCCCCCAAAACGCTTGGCATCGGCCGCTTGAGAAATGGTGAACAAAGCAAAAAACACCACTAAAAACAGGGCAAAAGACGGTTTAAAAATACTGAACACGATACGCTCCAAAATACATAATTTAAATAAAAAGTTAAGGCATTGTACCTTTTTTAGATCAATGACATAAGGGATAGGGGGGAGAAAAAAATTCTTCCCCCCCCACTGTCTAAAAACAGTCGTTCTTATTACTTTACCGCTCTAGAGATGGTGTAATCTTTACCCTGCTTTACTTTCTCATAGTTTCCAAACACCTCCATAAAATTGCGCTTCATATACTGACGCAAGCCATTGATGGTCACCACCACAAACTGCCCTTCAGGTTTCAATTGACGATGCACGTCGTGCAACATAATGCTCAACATCTCTTTGCCTACTTTGGCAGGAATATTTGAGACCACGGTTGAAAACTGAATGTCTTTTGGCACGGCGCTCAAGCCATTTGACAAATACGCTTTGGCATGAGGAAACCCATTATTTTGGGCATTTTTATTCGCGTAATCTACCGCAACAAAATCCTTATCAACCATATGCACTTCACCCTTGGGCGCATTCGCGGCAATGGCTAACCCTATCGGGCCGTAACCACAACCGATGTCCAGCGCCACTTCCTCTTCTTGAATGGTTAAGTACTTTAAAAACAGCTCAGTACCTGAGTCAATTTCACGAGGACTAAACACCCCCCATGTCGTTGCAAAGCTAAGTGGGGCACCC
>WFNQ01000037.1 GCA_015488565.1 Thiomicrorhabdus sp. | reverse complement strand
GATAACAGGCCACTGGGTTTATTGGCAATGACAATATCTTGATCTGCGTAGATAATCCAGTCGTTATGAAAGGTAAATTGAGTTTGCTTTGGGCGCTGAGTTGAATTTGACGTGGAGGAGTGCATTTATATCGCTTGCCTTGTAGAATGTGGTGTTAGTTTAAACTAAGGGTGTCATGAATATGGTTAAAAAAGTGTCTGTTTTGTTTGTTTGTTTGGGAAATATATGTCGTTCACCGACTGCGCACGGTATTTTCCGTCATTTGGTAAAAAATGCGGGGTTAGAAGAGGTTATTGAAATTGATTCTGCCGGTACAGCGGCATTTCATGTCGGAAAATCGCCTGATACACGCTCGACATTACTTGCGAAAGAGCGCGGGATAGAGATGTCTGATTTAAGGGCTCGCCAAGTTGATTTGGGTGATTTTTATCAATACGATTATGTATTAGCGATGGATGAGGCAAACTTGTTTAATCTAAAAGAGATGGCGTTACCAGAGCATTATGACCAAATTAAACTATTTTTAGAGTTCAGTCGTGACTACGATGAAAAAGAAGTGCCAGATCCATATTATGGGGGGGCACAAGGGTTTGATCGTGTTTTTGACTTGGTTGACTCTGCTTCACGAGGCTTGTTAGAACATATTAAGCAGAAGGATTTATAACGCAATTGATCGGAAAAAAGAGGATAAAAAAGGCGCTAGATTTAGCGCCTTTTTTATAGTTTATGAATAGAGTTGTTTAGGGCTCTTTTTCGGTTGGCTTTTTAGCTGTCTCTACAACCGTTTCAGGAGCGGTTTCTTGAACAGGTGCTTCCACAACCGTTTCAGGAGCGGTTTCTTGAACAGGTGCTTCCACAACCGTTTCAGGAATGGCTTCTTGAACAGGAGTTTCCACAACCGTTTCAGGAACGGCTTCTTGAACAGGTGTTTCTACAACCGTTTTAGGAGTGGTTTCTTGAACAGGTGCTTCCACAATCGTTTCAGGAGTGGCTTCTTGAACAGGAATTTCCACAGCTGTTTCAGGAACGGTTTCTTGAACAGGACCTTCCACAACCGTTTCAGGAATGGTTTCTTGAACAGGTGCTTCTGCAACCACTTCAGACGTGACTTCCTGAATGGGTTTCTCGATTATTTTTTCAGGTATCTTTACCGTGGTTTGATTAAGCGTCTCTTGCTGTTCAGTTGGAGCAGGTTTGACTTCAATTGTATTCGGTGTAATAGAGTTGATAGACATCTCTTCTGCACCAGCAGGGGCACGACGACGGCTATTATAGCTGCGACTGTTATAGCGGCTACGATGACGTTGACCCGAACGGGGTTTTTTATTTTGGTTTGTATTTTTTTCCCCATTATTGGTGTTGCTTTCAGCGGTTGTTATCGTTTGTGGCTTAGCCTCTTTTTCTTTACGTGTACTGTGGTCATTATTTGAATGACGATTCGTTTTCTTATGGTTATCAGAAGAGGATGGCTTGCCATGAGCTGATGAAGGGGATGATTTTTTATCTTGATCATCTGAAATTTGTCGACGGTTACGGTGATTGCGACGGTTACGGTTTTCATCACGACGATTACGGTTGCGTTGATGAGGTCGTTGTGGCTTTTTAGGGGTTTCTTCCTCTGGTGTTTCCTCTTCTTTGCTGAATAGAGAACTCCAAATACGAGAGAGCAGGCCGGGCTTACTTGGCTCTTCTACAGGTTTTGGTGTTGGAGGTGCGGTTTGTTGTATGGCTTTTACCGCAGGCTCTTCTTTTGGTTTTTGTTGTTTTTGATTTTGTGCCTCTTCTTGTAGAGTAAGTTCAGGCGTAATCATCTCTTTTATTTCATAACTGGCATTAATAGGGCTTTCATCGCCGTTACGAGTGCGCTCTATAATGTATTGTGGTGTCGCTAAGTTTTCATTCGGCACAATTAATACATGCAGGCTATGACGGTCTTCAATTTTAATGATTTGGTTACGTTTTTCATTTAGAAGAAACGTGGCAACGTCAACAGGCAGTTGCACTGTTACACGGCGCGTTTGCTCTTTCATGCTCTCTTCTTCAAGCAGTCTTAGAATGGAAAGTCCTAAGGACTCTACACCACGAATGACCCCAACACCATGACAGCGAGGGCAGACGATTTGAGTAGACTCTTCAATGGAAGGGCGCAATCGTTGGCGAGACATTTCCAGTAGACCAAAGCGTGAAATTTTGCCAATCTGTACTCGTGCACGATCAGACTTAACGGCATCGCGGATTCTGTTTTCAACTTCACGCTGATGACGATTAGCATGCATATCGATAAAGTCAATTACGACTAAACCACCTAAGTCACGCAATCGCAGTTGGCGTGCAATTTCAGAAGCGGCTTCCATATTGGTATTAAAGGCGGTGTCTTCAATGTCGCTGCCTTTGGTCGCACGACTTGAGTTTATATCAATGGCGGTTAATGCTTCGGTAATATCAATAACGATAGAGCCACCAGACGGTAAGGTCACTTCACGTTGATAAGCGGATTCAATTTGAGATTCAATTTGAAAGCGAGTGAATAAAGGAATCGTATCTTGATACGGTTTTACTTTATAGACTTGCTGAGGCATCACGTGTTGAATAAAATCACGTGCCTTATGAAATACTTCCATATTGTCGATGATGATTTCACCAATGTCTTGGCGTAAATAGTCACGAATGGCTAAGATAACAATATCGGATTCTTGATGAATTAGAAATGGAGCGGATTGTTCCGTTGATGCTTTTTGTACCGCTTCCCAGAGTTGAACAAGGTAGTCTACCCCCCATTGTAGCTCTTCGGTGTTTTTACCAACGCCTGCTGTTCGGATGATGATTCCCATGCCTTCTGGTGTATTTAAGCTACGTAAGGTATCTCGAATACCTGAACGATCATCACCCTCAATACGTCTTGATATCCCGCCAGCTTTTGAGTTATTGGGCATCATGACAACATAAGGACCCGCAAGGGTTATTTGAGTGGTTAGAGCGGCACCTTTATTGCCTCGTTCTTCCTTTTGGACTTGAACGATAATCTCTTGCCCCTCCTTTAAAACATCACGGATGCATAAACGACCTGATTCAGGTTTGTTTTTTGGAAAGTACTCCTCAGCTACTTCTTTAAAGGGTAAGAATCCGTGGCGTTCAGAGCCGTAATCGACAAAAGCCGCTTCTAGGCTTGGCTCTACACGAGTGATTCTACCTTTATAAATATTGGCTTTTTTCTTTTGATGATGTGGTGTTTCCACGTCTAGATCGTACAGGGTTTGCCCGTTTACAAGGGCGATGCGCGTCTCTTCTACTTGAGTCGCATTGATGAGCATTCTTTTCATGCTGTTCTCTTTTCTTAGGTAATGCTGGGAGCATGTTTTAAAGAAAAAATCCAACGAAAATAATTGGTTAGGTTGAAAAGTAGATGTTGTTTAGGCGGGTTGTTGCGGCAAAAATAGTGGGCTTTTGGAGTAAACATACGAAGATTAAACGGGGCATATTAAGGGGCAATAGGTGAAAAATGGGCGGTTATGGCGTTGTTCAATTGGTTTGCCTTTATTCCGGTTTTTGACCTTGCCATCTCGCTTGTGCGTTGCTTGGCATAGTGTAGGTCACCTATTTTTATTCTTATTTATGCGGCGTTTGATTCATCGCTGTTTTTATCTTTAAAATGCCATGTTAGGCTAAATGATTTACCGTATTGCAAATCACTGGGGTCTATTTTTGTGTAACATTCGTATTGAGCAAAGGCCTCTATGTGTTTTATTTGTGGGCCACTTGCTCTAGCCGGCAGACAGTTTGTCTGTGTTTTACAATGTTTTACTTTTAAATCTTAAAATTGTTCTCGTATCACTGTATTGACGTCTTAGGAATCTTTTTAAGAGCGTTCTGCGCCAATCAGTTTTAGGCTTTTTTCTTGCATTCAGTGCTGACCCAGAGTTTTAGTCGGTAACAGAAAAAGTTTGTTTTACTGCGAAAGCAATGTTGAAACTTTTTTTGTTATTTTTAACAAATTCTTTTACATTCATCATCCATTTTTTTCGATGATGAGATCAACTTACAAATTTAGCGGGAGCAAATATAGCATTCATTTTTGTGTGATGCAATGACAACATGCCATTCAGCCTGTAAACTGTGGCAAAAATTGTGAATAATCTGTGGATAGTTTAAAAAGTATGGCAAATGTAAGAATCGTTGAGGTGACAGAAGAGGATGAGGGGCAGCGGATTGATAATTTTATGATGCGTCATTTACGTAAGGCTCCGAGAACCTTGATTTATCGCATTATTCGTAAAGGTGAAGTGCGAGTAAATAAAGGGCGAGTCAAAGTCAGTACACGCCTTAAGGTAGGCGATATGGTTCGAATCCCCCCTGTTAAAGTACCCGAAAAAATTGAGATAAATGAGTCTGATATTCCTCATAGCCAATTAAGGCGTATTGAAGAGAGCATTTTATTTGAAGATAAAGATCTCATGGTGATTAATAAGCCATCTGGTATCGCCGTGCATGGCGGTGGTGGAATGAACTGGGGGTTAATTGAAGTAGTACGGGTGCTAAGGCCATTGGCGAAGCGTCTGGAGCTGGTGCATCGCATTGATCGAGATACCTCTGGCTGTTTGTTGATTGCGAAAAAAGCCTCTATTTTAAAAGACCTTCATGCCCAGATTAGAGCGAATAAATTTGATAAGCGTTATTTGGCGATTGTCATGGGGCGTTGGCCGGATATAGTGTTGAATCAGGTTAAAAAAATAAACTTGCCGTTACGAAAAGACCACCTAGAGAATGGAGGGTGGCATGTTTCCGTGGCTAAAAAAGGAGAGGAGGGTAAGGAGGCGATAAGTTATTTTCGGTTAGAGTCGCATTTGGATGGATGTGATTTGATGTCGGTAAAATTGAAAACAGGACGAACCCATCAGATTCGAGTACACGCGTTAGCGCAGGGGTGTGCATTGCTCGGCGATGATCGCTATGGTAATCGAGAAGAGAATAAACAGTTTCGAAAAATGGGGATGAAGCGTTTGGCGTTACACGCACAGTTTTTAGGGTTTACCCATCCTGCAACCCAAGAGTGGATGCTGTTTGAAGCACCATTGTATTCTGATTTTAAACAAATAATTAACACATTAAAAAAGTAGAAGAGTTAAAGCGTGATGAAGAAATATAAAGTGATTATTTTTGATTGGGACGGTACGTTGATGAATTCAGAAAAGCGTATCGTCAATTCAATTCAGTATGCGGCTAAATCATGTGGTTTTCCCGTGCTGCCTCATGATGAATCAAAGCAAATTATTGGTTTGAGTTTAGAAAATGCTATTTTGGGATTGTATCCCCATGCTGACCAGCATCAGGTTGTTATGATGGCCGAAGCTTATACTCAGTTTTTTCTAGAAGAGTGCGATGTTCCGATGGAGGCTTTTGATGGTGCTGAAGCGTTACTGTTCAATTTAAGTCAGTCTGGTGTTAAGTTGGCGGTTGCAACGGGTAAGAGCCGTAAGGGATTGAATCAAGTCTTAAAAGAGAGTGGATTTGGTGTCTATTTTGATATGACACGCACACCAGTGGAATCGGCTTCAAAGCCCGATCCGTTGATGTTAGAGCAAATATTGACAGAATTTAATGTCTCGGCAGATGACGCGGTTATGATTGGCGATACTACGTTTGATATGGAGATGGCGCAAAACATTGGCATGGATCGGGTGGCGTTGAGTCATGGTGTGCATCAAATGGAGGTACTTTCACCTTATAACCCCGTGGCAGAGCTGAACTCATTGCAAGAGTTGAATGCATGGCTGCTTGCCCGTATTTGATGGGGTGTTGAGTTGTTTAAGTATTCGGCTTAAGTGGAAGGGTGTATCCCATCCGGTTGAAAATGCTTGTCAGCTCGATTAGCGGCAGGCCAATGAGCGCATTTGGATCGTTGCTAAGAATCTTTTCGAAGAGGGTGATGCCCAATCCTTCGGACTTGAAACTTCCTGCACAATGTAAAGGTTGCTCAATCTCAATGTAGTGTTTAATGACTTCTTGGGAGAGTTTTCTAAAATGAACTTGGGTTGTATCCATGCAAGAAAAAACCTGTTGTGTGGCGGTATTGATGACGCACAATCCGGTATAGAAGGTAATGGCTTGTTGGCTAAATTGTTGTAGTTGTTTGATGGCGTTGTCGGTTGTGTGGGGTTTGCCAATAGGTCGGTCTTGAAAAACGGCACACTGGTCAGAAGCGATGATGATGCTATTTGGTTGCTGTTGTGCAATCGCTTGGGCTTTTGCTTTAGAAAGGCGAGTCACCATTGCTTTAGGGTGTTCCTTCTCTAAAGGTGTTTCATCAACGTCTGGCGAGACTTGTTTAAATGGTAAATGGAGCTTATTGAGTAGCTGAGCCCGAAAAGAGGAGGTGGAAGCTAAAATAATCGGTGGCAGAGCCGTGTTTGATTTTATTACAGTAGTATTATGAGGCATAAAAATTAAATCGCTTTTTGGTTTTGTAACAAGTTGTTTTGTATGAAAAAACAGGGGTTGCTTGCCGTTCTAAATATTGGGGCTTGTATGGAGAAGGCGTAATCTGTTTTTTTTACGTTATTTTTTGACTTAATCAAATGATAACGGTATCATTCGCGCCTATGTTAGACAAGCTACCTGAATTTATTGATCCAATTAACGCGGTAAACCATAATAAACAATTTGTGGGGCGTGTCAATCAAAGCCGTTTAAAGCGTTTGGTTGAGTTGATTGGAAGTGCGGATCGTGACGTTCAGGTTGAACTGAATTTTTATTACGATAGAGTGTTAAAGTTTCCTGCTTTTACGATGAAGTTGGAGACGGTTCTTGAGTTACAGTGTCAGCGTTCGTTAGAGATGTTTGATCTTTTGATTCAGTCAGAAGTGACCGGCGTTTTTACCGAATCGCTGGTATTGACAGAAGATTTACCGGCAGAAATTGAGGTGTTTGAATTAACAGAGGATAAAATGTCCTCTTTTAATTGGGTTGAAGAAGAGTTGTTATTGTCCGTGCCACTTGCACCAATTAATGATTCAAGTTCAATGCAGTATAACAATGAGAGTGCCTCAGTGATTGCCGATGACGACAGTGCTGAAAAAACAAACCCGTTTGCAATATTGCAAACGTTAAAAAAATAAAAAATTACTATAGAATACTTTATTTAGGAGAGTACCATGGCAGTCCAAAAGAGCCGTAAAACCCCATCAAGACGTGGAATGCGTCGTTCACATGATTCACTATCTGCACCAACTTTAACCGTAGATGAAACAACAGGTGAAGTTCATCGTCGTCATCATGTAACAGCAGATGGCTACTATAAAGGTAAAAAAGTCGTTCAAGATAAGGCTTAATTTATCTTGGCTATCACAATTGCCATCGATGCGATGGGCGGTGACCATGGTTTACCTGTCACCGTCCCAGCGTCCCTCGATGCACTCAAAAAATTCTCTGATATTCACATTGTTTTAGTCGGTAAAGAAGACTTAATTCATGCTGAACTTTCAAAATATCAATACGATGACTCTCGAATCTCTGTCCAACACGCTGAACAAGTGGTTGAAATGGACGATTTACCCTCGAATGCGTTAAGAAAGAAAAAACAATCTTCCATGCGTATTGCCTTAAATTTAGTGAAAGAAGATCGGGCGCAAGCCTGTGTTAGCGCTGGAAATACGGGTGCCTTAATGGCGGTCGCTAAGTTTGTGCTAAAGATGCTTCCTGATATAGAACGCCCAGCCATTTGTACCACCATGCCAACCATTAAAGGCCATGTGCATGTACTGGATTTGGGGGCGAATGTTGGCTGTACGGGAGAGCAATTAGCGCAATTTGCCATGATGGGAAGCGTGCTGGCTCAAGCGGTAGATGATAACCCCTCTCCGAGAGTGGGGTTGCTGAATATTGGAGAGGAAGAGATAAAAGGGCATCCACGTATTAAAGAAGCACACTTACTTTTGCAACTACCTAGCATGAACTATATTGGGTATGTTGAAGGAAATGATATCTTTAAAGGGGATGTGGATGTGGTTGCCTGCGATGGCTTTGATGGTAACATCGCCTTAAAGTCCAGTGAAGGGGTGGCTAAAATGATCTCTTTCTATTTGAAAGGGGCATTTAATAAAAATATTTTTACCAAACTGGTCGCCGTCATTGCTTATCCTGTTTTAAAGTCGTTTAAAGATAAAGTGGATCCTGGGCGTTATAATGGTGCTTCTTTATTAGGTTTGCGTAAAATTGTCATTAAAAGTCATGGCAGTGCCGATCAAGATTCTTATTTTCATGCCATCGCTGAAGCGCGTTTAGAGATAATGAAAAATGTGCCGGAGCTTATCTCTTCAGAAGTGTCTAAGTTGATTAAACAACAAGCCAATGAAGTGGGTGCTGAGTAGGCCGTTCTCTTCCCTTTTTTTAAAAAACCAACATACTCTAAAAAAGGCGTTCTTAAACGCCTTTTTGCTTTACTCTATTTCGCTTGGAAAGGTTTCTTAACATGATGAGTCAAAAAATTTACAGTCGTATTATTGGGACAGGTGGGTATCTACCTGAAAAAATAGTAACGAACCTTGATCTTGAAAAAATGGTCGACACCAGTGATGAATGGATTCGTGAGCGCACGGGAATTGAGCAACGTCATATTGCCGCCGAGGGTGAGACGACCTGTGACTTGGCAGAGCAAGCGACATTAAAATCGCTCGAAATGGCGGGGCTAGAAGCCAGTGCCATTGATATGATTATCGTAGCAACCACCACGCCAGATAAAACCTTTCCCAGTACCGCCTGTTTGTTACAGCAACGTTTAGCCATTCATGGCTGTCCAGCATTTGATATTCAAGCCGTCTGCTCTGGATTTGTCTATGCTTTAAGTGTGGCCGATCAGTTTATTAAAACCGGCATGGCCAAATGTGTTTTGGTGGTTGGGGCTGAGACACTGTCGCGCATCACCAATTGGACAGACCGCAATACCTGCGTGTTGTTTGGCGACGGTGCGGGAGCGGTATTATTAGAAGCCTCGGAGCAGCAAGGCATTCTTTCAACGCATATTCACGCAGATGGGCAGTATGAAGAGTTGCTTCATGTGCCATCAGGGCTTTCAAAGTTACCGCAGACCGATGCGATTGAAGAACGTACCATGAACATGAAAGGCAATGAAGTATTTAAAATGGCCGTGAATACGTTGAG
>WFNQ01000036.1 GCA_015488565.1 Thiomicrorhabdus sp. | reverse complement strand
GTGTAAGCATTTGGAAAACCTAGGGTTTTTAAATCTGCCGTCGCACCCATAGGTTCGGCGTAATATTTTAAAATCATAGATTTTTCAAAGGGTTGCACTAGATTCGTGTTCCTATGTAAGGATTTGGGCTTTATCAATAATCTACATAAGTATATACTCTATGCTAATTTTTAACGAATCTATCCGTTACCCTAATTATTATGAGGTTTAAAAACAATGTTACGTAGAAAGTTACTCTCTTCTTTTGCAGGTTTATTTATTGCTGCAACACTAAGTACCAGTACCCTAGCGGATAACTCAGGTTTATTGGCTGGTGTAGAATATAAAAAAGTCCATAAAGAGCAATCTATTGCGCCTTTTAAAATGAAAGTGGTCGAAATTTTTTTATACACCTGCCCCTCTTGCTACCACTTAGAACCAAGCTTAGACAAATGGCTTGAAACGAAGTCAAAAAATGTTGAATTTGAGCTGATGCCAGCTATTTTTAATAAGCCTGAATTTATCTTTTTAGGAAAGGTCTTTTATACTTTAAAAGAACTTGGTATTTTGGATAAAGCACATAAGGCTTATTTTGATGCCATCCATCGTGATAATAAACACATGCGTACGGTTGAAGAATTAGCTGAATTCTTTACTCAATATGGCGCCGATAAAGAAAAATTTATCGCCACATTTAATAGTTTTAAAGTGGATCAATTGGTTCGTAAAGCTCGTAAATTAACGCTTGACTATGGCATTAAAGGCGTACCCAGTATTGTTGTTAATGGTAAATACCGAACGGATGTCCCTATGTCTGGCAGTCCAGAAGAACTTTGGGAAGTGGTTAATAAATTAACAAAAATGTAATGTAAAACCTTTCTAAGGCTAAACTATTTTTATTAAAAGGGACTTTTGTCCCTTTTTTATTTTGTAAAAAAAATAATCTAATCTCGTCGAATGCATTATTATTAAAGCTCATTAAAATTGAGAGTCTCATGAAAGCCGCTAAACTGTTTGTAAAATGTCTAGAAAATGAAAATGTCGAATTTATTTTTGGTATTCCCGGTGAAGAAAATTTAGATGTTATGGATGCCTTATTAGATTCAGACATTCAATTTATCACAACCCGACACGAACAAGGAGCGGCTTACATGGCCGATGTTTATGGCCGTTTAACAGGTAAACCTGGTGTTTGCCTCTCTACTTTAGGTCCTGGTGCCACAAATCTAGTTACAGGGGTGGCAGATGCCAATATGGACAATGCCCCTTTAGTCGCCATTGCAGGACAAGCAGGCACCTCTCGATTGCATAAAGAGTCTCATCAAGTGGTTGATTTGGTTAGTATGTTTAAACCCATAACTAAATATGCTGCACAAGTTTTAGAGCCTGATACGATTCCAGAAATTGTTCGTAAAGCCTTTAAACTGGCCGAAGCCGAAAAACCTGGAGCGACGTTTATTGATTTACCTGAAAATATCGTTGAACTCAACTCATTAGAATCCCCTCTTCCTGTCAGTATTAACCGATTAACATTTGCAGATAAAGCCCTTGTTAATGAAGCGGCTCAATTGGTTAAAAAAGCCAAAAATCCTTTAATTTTAGTGGGAAATGGTGCGGTCAGATCTCGTGCCAGTCATGATATTAAAACCTTTGTTGATACCCATAAAATTCCTGTTGTAAATACCTTTATGGCAAAAGGGATAATTCCTTTTTCACACGACATGGCGATGGGAACAGCAGGACTACAAAAAGGGGATTATGAAAATGGCGGCTTTGCCAAAGCCGATGTCATTATTTGCGTTGGGTTTGATATGGTGGAATACCATCCTCACCTCTGGAACCCCAACCGAGAACACACCCTAATTCATATTGACACCAAAAAAGCAGAAGTAGACAGCTGTTATATTCCACATATTGAACTGATTGGAAATATTGGAAAAAACTTTGCCTTATTAGGAGAAGCATTAACGGAACTCTGTGCTGGTGCTGTCCAAAAAACCAATATTGATTTTTTACTTAGAAACGCCATGGTTGACGAGATGAATCGATGTCGTGATAGTAGTGCTTGGCCTATGCTACCCCAAAAAATTATTTGGGATTTAAGAACCGCCATGAACGCTTCAGACATTGCCATTAGCGACGTTGGTTCTCATAAAATGTGGATGGCACGTATGTTTCGCTGTGACCAACCCAATACCTGCATTATTTCAAACGGATTTGCTGGCATGGGCATTGCTGTACCAGGTGCTGTGGCGGCAAAATTAGCCTATCCTAATAAAGGTGTTGTAGCGGTCACTGGCGATGCTGGCTTTATGATGAATTCTCAAGAAATTGAAACGGCCATACGTTGTCAAACCCCTATTGTTATTTTAATTTGGAATGACAGTCAATATGGGCTAATTGAGTGGAAACAACAACGCCGTTTTGGCCGTTCTGCCTACATTGACTTTAAAAATCCCGATTTTGTACAGTACGCCAAATCATTTGGTGCAGAAGGAGTTCGTATTGAATCAGCAAATCAACTCTTGCCTGAATTAGAAAAAGCGTTAGAATTAAACACGGTAACCGTCATTGATTGTCCTGTAGATTACTCTCAAAATGATCGTTTAACCGCTTTATTAGGCAATGTACTCTCTGAAATAGAAGGTTAATCCTTCCATTTTAAATATCAAATTTAGGGGTTATTAATGAGACTATTTAT
Source organism: Thiomicrorhabdus sp. (assembly GCA_015488565.1). GTDB lineage: Bacteria > Pseudomonadota > Gammaproteobacteria > Thiomicrospirales > Thiomicrospiraceae > Thiomicrorhabdus. The sequence continues at coordinate 7,157 of WFNQ01000036.1, read as the reverse complement.
ATCAAAATCATTCGGAATGGCGAGTCTATTTATTGCATCGACACTATTAATTGGTTGCCAAGAAGACAGTGAAAATTACCTTAATTTTACTAAAACCATTGAAGAACCTATTTTAGTTGGACTCTCTACCGAACCTTCAAGAGTCAAATATCATCAGCCTCTGCCTGAAATGAAGGACCTTAACTTAAACCCTAAAAAAATAGACCTTGGTAATATGCTCTATCATGACACCCGCTTATCAGGTGATGGCACACTCTCTTGTGCCAGCTGTCATATTTATTCAGAAGGTGGCGATGATAATGCCGCTGTTTCAACAGGTATCAATGGTCAATTAGGCCCTATTAACTCGCCCACCACCCTTAACAGTGGTTTAAACTTTAAACAATTTTGGGATGGCCGAGCACCCAGCTTACGCCATCAAGCGGAAGGCCCTGTCGATAACCCAGGAGAGATGGGAGCTAAATGGCCTAATGCCGTAGCAAGAATTCAAGCCGTTGATCAATATAAAGAGTTATTTAAAGATATTTATCCAATACAAGGCATTACCAAATACACCATTACCGATGCCATTGCCGAGTTTGAACGCAGTTTAATCACCCCAGCTCCTATTGATGCCTATCTAAGAGGCGATGATTCTGCCTTAACAACCAATCAAATTGAAGGATACGGTTTATTTCAAAGTTACGGCTGTGTCTCTTGTCATCAAGGCGCTAATTTTGGCGGCAATATGATGCAAAAATTTGGTGCTATTGCTGCTTTCTTTTCCGAAAAAGATCAAAACTTAGTCAATAATGGGCGTTTTAACTTAACTAAAAATGAAGAAGATAAACACGTTTTTAAAGTCCCTTCTTTACGTAATATTGAACTGACTGCTCCTTATTTTCATACCGCTGGTGCACAAACACTCGATCAAGCCATTACCATTATGGGATTAAACCAATTGGGTCGACAAATACCCAGTGAAGATCGCGCTAAAATAGCTGATTTCTTAACCTCCTTAACAGGGACGATTAATGTCAAACCTGTCTCACCGCCACCCGCTACAGCTAACAGCCAACCTTAAGGAGAGACTCTTATGAAAAATACATCTCAAACTACACTGTTAACATTAATTGCGTTTATTATGCTTGCTGTAGTCACGGTTATTGCACTCAAACCTTCTATGAATATAGAACATCATGAAGCCTATCAAAACACTTTTAATAATTTGGTAAAACACCGTTTATTAGCCAGTGAAAATACCTATAAAACCACTCAGGGTTATGTAGGTCACTACGATTACGTTCAAAAAAATATTCTTAAGTTATTACGTGATTCCGATGCCCTTTTTTATATGCCTGATTTTTTAGATGAGACTGCTAAAGCCTCTCTATTAAAAAGTGTTGAAAAAATAGCTAAAAATGCGCATAAACTAGATGAATTAAGCATTCATTTTATGCGTAAAAACTCCGTCTTAAATAACTCCAATAATTACTTAAGCGTGCTTATTAAAGAGTACAAAAATAGTGCTCCCGACTTTCAAATAAAACAACTACTCTCCTTATTAGAAACACAATTAATGCATTTTCGAAATGGGAATGAAGAGATAACCGAAGACCTCATTTTAAAAACCTATAATGATATTGCCCAAATTAATACTCATATTAATCAAGGTGATTTAGGAAACTTAAAAACCCATATTGATATCGCCTTAAAATATCGACCTGTTGTAAAAGCGTTACAGTCTGAAATCAGTGACAGCAGTTTTGATCGATTGGTTACAGATACCCTAAATAAATATTTAGGGTATTATCATGAAAATAAAGTATTTTCTGATTTACTCACCAATATTTTAATTGGATTGGTCATCACTTTATTAGTCTTAATTGCCATTACCATGTTGTTAATCCGAAAAAGCTCTAAAGAGTCTGAAATTGCCAATGAAAACTTAGCTATTAAACTCAGCGAATTAGATCAACAGAAAAAATTAGCCGATCAACAAGTTGAAGAGGTTAATAAAGCACAAATTGAAATTTCAAAACATCAAAAAGAGTCGGAAAAAAATAATACTCAATTGACCTTAGCCATTGAAAAAACCAATCAATTAATGGAACAAATTTCGCAAGGAAATTTTTCAGAGCGCTTAGAGGAAAACCAATTTAAAGGAAATTTAGCGCCTTTAAGAAGCAGTATTCATAAAGCATTAGATAACCTACAAGCCAGTATGAAAGAGATATCAAATGTCTCCTCAAAATTAGCACAAGGGGATTTAAGCAGTAAAATTACAGGACATTACGGCGGTGAACTGGATCAAGTAAAACAAGCTATTAATGGCTCCATTGAAAACTTATCAAGTTTAATTTCAAAAATATCGTCCGTGTCCATCAACATTCAACACGATATTGAACAAGTACGTTCTGATGCTAATAAAGTAGCTGAAAGCTCCTCACAACAGTCCGAAACCTTATTGGCCACTATTAATATTGTTAATGACACCACCAAACAAATTCAATCCAATACTCAAAATACTCAAAAAGCCACACTCATTACCACTGAGCAAGCGGAAGTATTAAATGAGGGAATGCTGGTGATGTCACAAATGATTGAAGCCATGGATGAAATTAGAGGCTCTTCAGAGAAGATTGCCGACATCATTAGCCTCATTGACAGTATCGCCTTCCAAACCAATTTATTAGCCTTAAATGCAGCCGTAGAAGCGGCCAGAGCAGGAGAGCAGGGTAGAGGGTTTGCGGTTGTGGCAGGAGAAGTACGAAACCTAGCTGGTAAATCGGCTAATGCGGCAAAAGATATCTCTAATTTAATTAAAGATTCCAATGAAAAAGTACAAACTGGATCCGAGTTGGTTAATGAGGTGAACAACTCATTAGAGAGTATTAAACAAAAAGTTGAAGTACTTCAAGACTCTGTTCATTCGATTAATCAATCCAGTATTGAACAAGAGAATGGCGCTGAAAATATTACCCAATCTGTCTCTCAAGCAGATAGTATTAGTCAACAAAATTCACAAATGATTCAAAATACCGCCAATCAAATTAATGAAATAGTGGCTAAAACACAAGAGCTGGATCAAGTGGTTAAATCCTTTAAACTTTAATGAATCTCTTAAGGAATCTCTGAATAAGTTCCTTAAGATAGCTTTACACGATAGGGGGGGGAAATATTTCCCCTCTTTTTTTATTAAGGAATGGATATGATTTACGTTGAACGTAATACAGCAGGGCAAATTATAAACGTAGAACTCACCTCTGATATTCATCGTGAAAAGATATCCATTGATGATTCTGAACTGATTGAGTTTATAAAAAATGCGCCTAATAGCGAAGAATTAACGAACACCATATTACATCGACTTGATTTAGATATGGTACGGGTCATTGAAGATCTATTTGATATTATGATTGAACGTGATCTAATTCGATTTACCGACTTACCCCTTCCTGTACAAGAAAAATTGATGTTTAAACGAAAAATTCGTAACCTTGCGAATGAAAAAACGATGCTACAAGAAGAAGAGGAAATTCTAAATTTATAATTGAATCATCACCTCACAAATGGCTTTTCGTTTTAACGATTTATTAGGTAAACAACTTTCATCAATATGTCCTAAATACAACGCACCAATAATATTGATCTGCTCTGGTTTAATCTCTAATAAATCATACGTTCTTTGATCTGAAATAATAGGGCCAGTACTCCACTGTACTCCTATATTTAATGACCAAGCCATTAATTGAAAATTTTGAATAGCACATGAACACGCGGCATAATCCTCCTTAAAAATGACCTCATTATCCGATAAACGTTGGCCTACTAATACAACCGAAGGAATGGCCATAAATTTATCAAATGCTTTTTGATAAAAACGTTGATAAACAGATTCTTTGTTATTAGAAAGTACTTGTGTATTTTTTAATGCTCTATTATCTGCATAAATATGTGCTAATTTTGCCTGTAATGCCTCACTGGCTACCCAAAACAGCCAAGGTTGTGTTAACTTATGGTTAGGTGCATAAATAGCCGCTTCTAAACAAGTCTTAATGGATTCAATCTGAACAGGGTTTTCAATTTTATTTAAAAACTGATAACACGTTCTTCTTGATTGAATAATAGAGAGTAAATGATTCGGATTCATATTAATAAATGACTCATATAAAATGTTTTTAAAGCACTCATTATCTCACATTAAAGCCCTTGGGATAACTTGTGCTATATTGTGGATAAATCTTATATTTTCATTAAATTGAATTTTTATCCACAATTAACGCACCTTTATCAACATGACTTATTTAGTTGTATACGCACAGTTTTACCACAAGCTAAGTTTATGAAAAACTTTATTATTATGAAGTTATCTACAGATATTCCATCACTAAGAGTAATAATAAAGAAGTTTATATACTAAATATATATATCTAAATAAAGATAACTTCTTTAAAAAATACGACATAAATTAACCTTTAATCAAATTTAAAAAATACCCTTATGACCCTTAATGAACTCCGATACATTCTTGCTGTAAACCAAGAAAAACATTTTAGAAAAGCCGCTGAAAAATGTTTTGTTAGTCAACCAACGTTAAGTGTTGCTGTTAAAAAGCTAGAAGAAGAGTTGGGTGTTTGTCTATTTGAACGTCATAAACATGAGATTTTAACGACACCTATTGGACAAAAAGTTATAGAACTTTCAGAAGAAATTTTAAAACTAAGTAAAAACATTAAAGAGTTAGCAAAAGAATATCAAGGAGATCTATCCGCAGAACTTAAAATTGGTGCAATCTATACGATAGCTCCTTATCTATTTCCTAAACTGATTCCTAATTTTCATGCTTTAGCACCAAATGTTCCATTGATAATAGAAGAAAACTACACACACATACTGGCTGAAAAACTCAAAACAGGCGAGTTGGATATTGCCATTTTATCGTTGCCATTTGATGAACCTAATATAGAAACATTTTCTTTATATGAAGAACCTTTTAAACTCATTTTTCCAAAAGAAACAAAAACGGATAAAGAATCTTATTTAAAATCGATTGATCAAATTCAAAATGAAACTATTTTATTATTGGGCGCAGGTCATTGTTTTAGAGATCAAGTCGTTGAATCTTTTCCGCACCTTCTCAACCCAAATCAAAAAAGTAATCAATTACAAAAAACATTTGAAGGCAGTTCATTAGAAACCATTCGATACATGGTTGCATCTGGTGTTGGTATTTCTATTTTTCCCTGTAGCACGCTATCAGAACGTGATGAAAGCCTTTTAACGATAAAAGAGTTACCTAACCCTAAACCAAGTAGAATAGTGGCACTAGCATGGCGTAAAAGCTTTCCTAGAGTTAAAGTATTAGCGTTATTTAAACAAGCTGCTTTAGCGGTGAATGTTTCTTGTACCAAAAAATCCAATTAAGATAACGATATGATATTTAAAATAAACCTATTCATTTTACTTTTTTCTTTCAGTTTTTTTGTCGTAGCAAATGAAACTAATTACGTTGAAGTGGATCAACATCTAACCGTTAATGCAATTAACGATCAAGATCCTTATGAATCATTTAATCGAACCATGTTTGACTTTAATATGGCATTTAATGATGCGGTCGGAAAACCTGTTGTAACCACCTATAAGATGGTATTACCCCAACCGATTAGAACAGGTTTTAGTAACTTTTTTAATAATCTTTCAGACCCTTTTTCCAGTTTAAACAGCTTTTTACAAGGTAACGTAGAAGATGGATTATCCAGTTTTATGCGTTTTGCCATTAACAGTACATTTGGATTATTTGGCATATTGGATATTGCCACACCGTCTGGATTGGAAAAAATAAATGAAGATTTTGGTCAAACACTGTATGTATGGGGTATTTGGAAAGAGTCCAATTACATTGTTTTGCCATTTTTAGGCCCCTATACCACTCGAGGTTTAATCGGCTCTTCAGTAGATGGCTATTTCAATCCTATTTATCCTAATATAATTGATACTGATATTAATGGTCGTTTTTGGTTATATTTAGGAGGGAGTTTTGTTTCTTATGTGAATATTATGAACGTGATTGATGATTTACATAATCAACCCGATCCTTATATTTTTGCTCGAGAGAGCTATTTACAGTATAGAACCAATTTACTTTATGATGGTAATCCGCCTGAAGCTGATTTAGATGATTTTGATTTTGAATAAAAAGGTATTAATCAATATAAATCGCTGTTTTATCCACCACTTTTCGTAAAACAAAACTGGTGTGTACGCCACTAACGCCCTTTATTTGAGTAATGTGGTTAAGCAGTAAATCCTGATAGGCTTCCAAATCTTTTACAACGATCTTAAGTTGGTAATCGGCACTTTGTCCTGTAAGCAATAAACACTCTAAAACGTTCGGTAATGCCTTCACCGCTTGTTCAAACTGATGAAAACGCTCTTTGGTATGTTTATCCATTGATATGTGGATGAGCGCCATTAAATCTAATCCTAAGGCCTTGGCATTTAAGATGGTTCGGTAACCCGTAATCATTCCAGAAGATTCCAACGTTTTAAATCGTCGTAAACAAGCAGAAGGGGAGAGGCCTATTTTATCTGCTAACTCCTGATTGCTTAGTCGACCATTGTCTTGTAAAGCATTTAAAATGGCTTTATCAAAGCTATCTAATTTCATATTATTTCTCTTAGTTAGTGTTTTATGCTAATAAGTTTACTTTATTTAAAATAAAGTTGTTTAAAAGGTTGTTTAACATCAATGATTAGCAATAAAATACATGTTCTTTAGCGATAAAATAACTTTCAAGATCCTAAAAAATGTAAAGTTTAAATATCATGATGAATTTCAATCAATATCATCCAACGGTTACACCCGATTTACCCAATCGTCAGTGGCCGAATCAACGACACACTCAAGCCCCTATCTGGGTTAGTGTGGATTTGCGCGATGGCAACCAGGCCTTAGCGAACCCCATGAGCGTAGATCAAAAATTAGCGCTTTGGCATCAGTTGATTCAAATTGGATTTAAAACCATTGAAATTGGGTTTCCATCAGCCAGTCAGTTGGAGTTTGATTTTACGCGTCGGTTAATTGAAGACAATTTAATTCCAGACGATGTAACCATTCAAGTACTGGTGCAAGCCAGAGAACATTTAATTGAACGCACCTATGAAGCCCTTGAAGG
>WFNQ01000035.1 GCA_015488565.1 Thiomicrorhabdus sp. | reverse complement strand
CTTCAAATCCATGCGAAAGAGAAAAAATTAGCGTAAAATATGCGACATTAAATTTAAACCAAGGCTTGCTTTGTCAAAAAGAGAGTGAGCGTGAGGGGGCGATAGCCCCCTTTTTTATAGACTGTATTTTTTCTCCCCCCTAGACATTAAAAAAGAAGCTTAAACAAAGAATCTTAAATAAAGAAAAAAAGGGGGGGGGGAGAAAATATTTGGAGCATCAATGTCAGACAACTTAAAGTTTATTCGTAATTTTTCAATTATTGCCCATATTGACCATGGTAAATCCACCATTGCTGATCGTTTTATTCACCTATGTGGTGGTTTGTCCGATCGTGAAATGGAATCCCAAGTGCTAGACACCATGGACATTGAAAAAGAGCGCGGTATTACCATCAAAGCGCAAAGTGTCACATTAAACTATAAAGCGAAAGATGGACACACCTATCAATTAAACTTTATTGATACGCCCGGACACGTTGATTTTTCCTATGAAGTCTCTCGCTCTCTGGCGGCATGTGAAGGTGCGTTATTGGTGGTCGATGCCTCCCAAGGCGTGGAAGCACAAACCGTTGCCAACTGTTACACCGCAATTGAGCAAGGGTTAGAAGTCTTAGTGGTACTCAATAAAATTGACCTACCAGCAGCAGAACCCGATCGCGTGATTGAAGAGATCGAAGAGATTATTGGGGTAGAAGCCGTTGATGCCGTTCGAGCCAGTGCCAAAGCAGGGATTGGAATTGAAGAGACCTTAGAAGAGATTGTCGCAAAAATCCCCCCCCCTCAAGGAGATCCAGAAGCGCCTTTAAAAGCATTAATTATTGATTCTTGGTTTGATAACTATTTGGGGGTGGTCTCTTTGGTTAGAGTGATGGATGGCCGTATTGGTAAAAAAACCAAGATGCGCGTCATGTCTACCAAAGAGGAGTATATGGTCGATGATGTTGGGATTTTCACGCCAAAACGTATGCCAACAGCCTGTTTAAACGCAGGGGAAGTGGGCTATGTTATTTCGGGTATTAAAGACATTGACGGTGCGCCCGTTGGAGATACCTTAGTGGATGCCAATCGAGTGGATGTGGAAGCATTGCCCGGTTTCAGTGCGGCACAACCCCGTGTTTTTGCAGGGCTGTTTCCCGTTACTTCTGAGCAGTATGAAGACCTACGAGAATCATTACGTAAGCTACGTTTAAATGATGCCGCACTGCATTTTGAACCAGAAAGTTCCGAAGCACTTGGTTTTGGATTTCGTTGCGGATTCTTAGGCATGTTGCACATGGAAATCGTGCAAGAACGTCTTGAGCGTGAATACAATATTGATCTAATCGTGACCGCCCCTACGGTTATTTATGAAGTGTTAACCAAGGGGGGGGAACTTTTAAAAATAGATAACCCGTCCGAACTGCCCGATATGGGCTTAGTGGAAGAGATTAGAGAACCCATTATTCATGCCAATATTTTAGTGCCTAATGAGTACGTTGGTTCTGTCATGAAACTGTGTATTGAGAAACGTGGCGTTCAAAAAGACATGCAATACTCAGGTGGGCAAGTGACCATTCAATATGAACTTCCCTTAAATGAAGTGGTGTTGGATTTCTTTGACCGTTTAAAATCATGCAGTCGTGGTTACGCCTCAATGGACTATGAATTCAGACGATTCCAAGCGGATAACTTAGTGCGAATGGACTTTTTAATTAATGGCGAAAAAGTCGACGCTTTGGGTGTGATCGTGCATCGAAACTTTGCCGCCCAGCGTGGAAAGTTAATTGTTGAAAAATTAAAAGACGTTATTCCACGTCAAATGTTTGATGTGGCCATTCAAGCGGCCATCGGTGCTAAAATTATTGGACGTACCAATGTAAAAGCATTGCGTAAAAATGTAACCGCCAAGTGTTACGGCGGCGACGTATCCCGTAAAAAGAAATTATTACAGAAACAAAAAGAAGGTAAAAAACGCATGAAGTCTGTTGGAAATGTCGAGCTACCGCAGGAGGCCTTTTTGGTCATTCTAAACACAGGAGAATCTTAATGAGTTTTGAACTGATTTTAGTAATCGTCACCGCTGTTAGTGGTGTAATTGCTTATGTGGACTACATTATTTGGCGTCCCAAGCGATTAAAAGCGGTCGTGGCCGCAAAAGAACCGATTATTGTTGAATATGCACGCTCGTTATTTCCCATCTTTTTAATTGTACTGGTCTTGCGTTCCTTTATTATTGAGCCCTTTAAAATTCCATCCGGTTCCATGTACCCAACCTTACAAATTGGTGATTTTATTGTGGTAAATAAATTTGCTTATGGCGTTAAATTACCGGTAATTCAAACCACCGTGATTCCCGTTAGTTCGCCAGAACGTGGTGATGTCGTGGTCTTTAAATTTCCAGATGACCCAACGGTTGATTACATTAAGCGTGTGGTGGGTGTCCCAGGAGATGAAATTACCTACCTTGACCGTACTCTATTTATTAACGGAGAACGTGTTAAAACAGAACTGATTGGTCAATACAGAGGCACCGACTCAGGCACCGTGATGAATGGCGCATCCGTTGTTAAAGAGTTTTTTTCAGACGAACGTTCACACGAAATTTTACTCGATATGGATAAGAAAAGTTTAGACATGCCCACGATTAAAGTGCCCGAAGGGCAGTATTTTGTTATGGGCGATAATCGTGATCATAGTAATGACAGTCGTTTCTGGGGCTTTGTACCAGAGAAAAACTTAAAAGGCCGAGCGTTTGGTATTTGGATGAACTGGGATAGTGGGATTCACTTTAATCGTATTGGTAAAGGTATTGAGTAAATGGCCAGTAAACCCGCCAAAAAACTTTCTGTTGAACGTCTTGCCGCATTAGGTCAACTGTCTAAAAAACTAGGGTATCAATATCAGGATATCCGCTTGTTGCAACATGCGTTAACCCATCGCAGTATGGGGGCAAAAAATAATGAGCGTTTAGAGTTTTTAGGCGACAGCTTGGTCAACTTTATGATTGCCGATGTCCTGTTTCACCAATTTACCAATTTACCCGAAGGCGACATGAGTCGAGTACGCGCCCACTTGGTGAAAGGCGATACGTTGGCGCTGATTGGTCGAGAGTATGAACTAAGCAACTACCTCGTGTTGGGGCCTGGAGAGTTAAAAAGTGGTGGATTTCGACGTGACTCCATTATTGCCGATGCCGTCGAAGCCATTATTGCCTCCGTTTACGAAGACGGCGGGCTGGATGCTTGTCGTGCATTGGTCATGCGTTTATATAAAAAACGATTGGCAGTGTTGGATCCTAAAAATATTGGCAAAGACCCTAAAACGCGTCTGCAAGAGTGGTTACAATCTCGTAATCAACCCCTGCCAGAATACAGCATTATTACGGTTAATGGCGCAGCACATGCACAAGAATTTACCGTCTCTTGTTTTGTTGAAAAGCTGAATACCAAGTTTGAAGCCACCGCCAATAACCGCCGAAAAGCAGAACAAAAAGCGGCCGAAGCGGCATTAAAAGCACTTGGCGAAGCATAGGAGTCTATGATCAAGTCATGAGCTGTTTTTTAAGGGCTAAAATATTTCAACTCCGCGTTGTAAATCTTCGCAATAGCCAGCTTTTATGCCCTTTAGGGTGATTACGTGCGATCTACGCCTTGATTTGAATCATTTTATCTCCTGAAAAATTCAACTCAGACTTAATCAGAGGCTCCTTGGAATCTTATAAAGATTTTAGGCCATAAGGAAAATAATTATTATGAATAAACCATTAGATTTAGATGCCATTTTAGCGGGTGGGAACGATTCAAACGGCGAGCCAGAAACCACCTATCAAACGGGGTTCGCGGCGGTGATTGGTCGCCCTAATGTCGGCAAATCCACTATTATGAATGAACTGCTGGGGCAAAAACTCAGCATTACCTCACATAAGCCACAAACCACACGCCATCGTATTCACGGCATTTACACCACCGATGCACATCAAATCATTTATGTCGATACCCCCGGTATGCATCTAGGGGGGGAGAAATCCATTAACGACTACATGAATCGCACCGCCAACAGCGCGTTTGCCGATGTGGATGTGATTCTATTTGTGGTCGAAGCAGGGCGCTGGACCAAAGAGGACGAAGCCGTTGCCAAAAAACTCGAAGGCATTGAAACCCCAGTCGTGGTGTTGATGAATAAAATCGACAACTACAAAAACAAAGAAGACCTCTTTCCATTTATGCAAGTGGTTGGTGAAAACGTCCAAATGGACACCTTAATCCCTATTTCAGCCTACAAAAAAAGTGGTTTAGATTTAATTAAAAAAGAGGTACTTAACTACCTTCCACGCCAAGAAAAAATATTTCCCGAAGAGTACATTACCGATCGTTCACAGCGTTTTTTAACCGCCGAAATCATTCGTGAAAAATTGATGCGAACCTTAGG
>WFNQ01000034.1 GCA_015488565.1 Thiomicrorhabdus sp. | reverse complement strand
GATGAAGTGGGACGAGGCACCTCGACCTTTGATGGTCTCTCTCTGGCGTGGGCGATTGCCGAACACATGGCGCTTAACACCAAAGGACTGTGTTTGTTTGCCACCCACTATTTTGAACTGACCACGCTGGCTGAACAGTTTGATAACACCATTAACGTGCATTTGGATGCGATTGAACACCAAGATAGCATTGTCTTTTTACATCAAGTACAAGAAGGGGCGGCCTCTCAAAGTTACGGTTTACAAGTGGCGGCCTTGGCTGGGATTCCGCAATCCGTGATTCAACAAGCCAAAGCCGTGTTACACCGTCTTGAAAACCAAAGTGTACAAAACAGTAGCCTTACGAATGGAGCAACCACGATACCAACAGCACAACAATTTGATCTATTTGCACCTCAGGTAGATCCAAAGCTGGAACAATTAAAAACAACTCTTCAAGCCGTTAACCCTGATGATATGACCCCTAAAATGGCCTTAGAAACACTGTACGAATTAAAACAGATTTTAGAGTGAGAAAAACCCCACCCCAACCCTCCCCTTGATAAGGAGAGGGAGCTAAAGAGTAAGCGTTTTTTATTGTCTGGATGATGTTTTGAAGATACAAAACACAACAATACCTTTAGCTCCTCCCCTTGCCAAGTGGGAGGTTGGGAGGGGGTTAGGAATAAAAATTTATGCCATTTTCTCTTCAACCTGTACGGTCGAAGTGACTTCAACAATCTGATTACGCCCCGCATTTTTTGCGGTATACAGTGCATTATCCGCTAACTTAAACAGCTCTTTTACACCGGATACCTTGGCTAAAGAGGAGTGATACAACCCGCCACTTAATGTTTTACGCAATTTAACACCATTACCTGAAAAAACATGTTCAGCCACTTTTTTACGGATACTCTCTGCTTTTTGCTTCGCATCCAGATAGGAGATTCGATTTAATAGCACCACAAATTCTTCCCCCCCTGCGCGATAGACATGATCACCCTCTCGAACTGATTGTATTAATATTTGCGCCAACTCCCGTAAAACAAAATCACCCATATCGTGACCATATTGGTCATTCACCTGTTTAAACCAGTCCATATCTAGCATTAATACCGCAAACTCAGTCCCGTGTTTTTCAGATGCCTCAAGTACCTGTTCAATATTGGCCTCTAAATTTAAGCGGTTTCTTAGTCCTGTTAAGGCATCATGATGCGCCAACTGATTGAGTTTTTTATTCATTTTTTCTAAATGTAAGGTTCTAAGCTGCACTTGCCGTTCTAAATCTTCCAGCGCAACCGCTTTCATTTGACTCAAGGCAACAATACGGTTCACCATAGGTCTAAAAATAAATATGACTTCTAACAGCAGTACTAACAAAGTTAAAACCAACAATCCTAGCTTCGTGTCTTTTATTTTTTGTAACCGTGCCTCACCTTCAATTTGAAATTGCAAAACCACTTTATCTAAGTCATTAAGCAGCCCTTCTGAAAATCGTTCAATATCAAGAATAATAATTTTTTTATACTTATATTCTGGTAGATCAATAATTAAGCTAACGAGGGCTAGGTACTGCTGAACTCGAAACTTAAGTCCCCCTTTTCCAAAATAAATATTATAAACTTCAGGTGAGATATGAATTAAACGACCATCCTTTAATCGCCCCTGAGACAACATTTCATTCACCTCTGCCATCTCAGCCAAATTCTTTTTTAAACGCCATTTAATCACCTGCAACTCATTATCATCTAATTCGGTTTGAGTTGCCGAATACACTCGATAAGCGTCTAAAGCGATGTACTGGCTTAATAAACGCTGTTTACCAGAAACATTAACCAAATAGACGTTTTTATCCATTCCTTTAATAACCGAGTCCATGCTTAAAAAAGCCGCTATTGAAAACAGAGCAATTAACGTAATGGCAATCACATAACGAATGGTCATACTTCGTTTAAGCTGTCTAATTTCAGAAGTAATTATTGCCATGAATCCAGTAAACTCTATTTAAAATGTCAAAAGATAGAACATCCCTCCCTATTTTCTCAGCCAAAAGAACAGGAGTATAAAAAACATTTTCTTATATACTGTAAAGATAGTTTACTTTAGGGTTTAAAGTAAATACGCAATACCAGCAAACTGTAGTGGTCAAGTATTTCTGTAGGCTTTCTAAGCTATATTGAGTAAATTTTGTCTTTTTTGAACGGGTGTAATATAGCCAAGCACTGAATTTAACCTTTTATTGTTGTAATATCGTATGTAATGCTCAACGGCTTTCACGACTGATTTAT
>WFNQ01000033.1 GCA_015488565.1 Thiomicrorhabdus sp. | reverse complement strand
CATCATCCAAATCTTCTGAAAACAAGCGATCCAATGCTAAAACGGTTGAAAACAGCGCTGCGATCCAAACGGCACCTGGCGCAATCGTTCTTAACAACTCTGGATCAGAAGAAATTCCCAGTGGAAAAAGCGCGACTGCCACCAAGAAAAACCCCAAAACAGTAACAACATCTTGTTTTCGGTGCATAAAAAGCGTCATATCACGACTGAATAATTTCCAAAGCATTTTATGCATGCTGCTCACCTAAATTTAACACTCCTATGGAGCTTGACATGGTAAGCGTCTGATGGGAAGTTAACACCAGCAATCCTTTATTTTTTAGATGACGCTCTAGAATCGAATCCAGCCACTCAATCGCTTTATAATCCAATGCAACATAAGGCTCATCCAATACCCATAACGTTGCCTTAGAAAGGAGTAAACGAGCTAAAGACAGGCGTCGCTGCTGACCTTGAGATAAGAAACGCGTTGGCAAATGTGACAGCATGCCCAAGCCAGCTTCATGCAGTGCGTCACTTATCTCTGTATCTGAGACAGACTGAACACCCAGTGCTAATTTCAGATTTTCACGACAATTCAATTCTGTTTTATTCGCATTTTTATGCCCTAGATACAACAAATCAGAGCAGAACTCCTCACGAAACTCCGTCACATCTTGATCACACCATTTAATGGTTCCCGCTACTGACGATGTTAAGCCACAAAGCACTCGTAATAACGTTGTTTTACCAGCACCATTTTTTCCAACAATATGCAGACCCTCTCCGGCAGACAGCTTGACAGACAAACCTGAAAACAATAGACGCTCTTCACGTTCAACCGCCAGTTTTTCAATCTCTAACATAAAATATTTCTCATCTACCTAAACTACTCTTTAGCGGGCGCAACACCAGCATACCCATCACCCTGCTTCATTCCATAAGGTCGAAATACTTCAATCTTAGAAAAAAACTGATCCACTGCATAAATCCGCCCATCTTCATCGACAGTAATGCCTGCTGGCAACGAGAACATTCCTGGCTCATTATCTGAACTTCGCTGGCCAATAAACATGAGTAATTCACCCTTATCATTAAATATTTGAAAATTAGCAAATGAAGAATCCATCACATAAACATTATCTTCTGGGCCAACGGCAATTCCTTTTGGACGAGAAAACTGTCCAAATCGAGTCCCAACCTTTCCAAAAGTAAGATCAAACTCTCCTTCTGGACTAAAGCGCTGAACACGAAAGTTCCCAGAATCCAGTACATAAATACGATCCTTTGAATCAATAGCAATCGTCATCGGCAAATTAAAACCACCTAACCCTGTACTACGTTCTCCAATAACTTTTACAACATCTCCCGTCTTGGCATCATATTTTATAACACGATGCCAAGCACTTTGAACGCCTCCGGTATCGACCACATAAGCATATCGACCATCATTACTAATCGCTACATCAACTGGACGGCTCAACTCTTCTGAAGAACCAAATTTACGCAAAAATCGCCCATCTTTATCATAGACATGAATACTTTTATCCGTAAGATCCACGACAAACACCTCTTCTGAAGGTGAGATACCAATACCGATCGGTTTTAATAAAGCGCCTGGCCCACGATTACCAAACTCCACAAAACGCTTACCCTTTATATCAAAAAGAACAACGGAACGTGCAACCGTATCTGTCACATAAACACGCCCCTTACGTACCGCCACATCAAATGGTTTAATCAACGCTTGCTCTCCAGCTGGAACACCGGTTGCCATTGCCTTAAACTTCTCTTCAGAAGTTAACTTTCGTACATCTGCACTCCCCATCAAAGAGCGCTCATAAATAAAACGCGGTGCCTCTGGTGCGGCTGGATAAACAGGAGCAACAAAAGGCTTTAACTCCTCTTTTGTCCCACAGCCAGACAAAATAATGACTGAAAATATAACAGTGACAACAGGGAAAAAACGCTTTAATAGGAATGACAAGTAATACATAAATACTCCGGTTTAACTCGTAAAAACTTTACCTTAGAAGGTTCATGCACATTATGGCACGAAGCACATTCAACAAATCCATCAAATAAGCGCACTCCGTTGGCAAAACCAAAATCATCAACGGGGGAGTTAAATGCCATCTGTAACGAATCGGATGCACCCGCACCTAACCCAGGATAACGAATCGAAACGGGATGATTACGACGCATATCTGTCCCGATATGTCGATTCCCTAAATCATGTGCCGTAAAGCCATCATGGCACAACCCACAATGATCCAAGTCTGTTCCTGAATTAATCTTCATGTGTAGCGTCATTTTCTCACCACTTTTCCATGCTCTTGGCGTATTCACAACCTGATCCACCGCCATCGTTCCATCATGGCAAGAGAGGCACAATAACGTAATTTCATTCGGTATTCTAGCCGTCGATTTAAACGTTCGACTGGAATACAACGTGTAATCCCGCATATCCGAACGAATTCGATTCCAACCCGCTATTTGCTGAGGTCCATCCGATTTCTTACCCACATCAGGCGGAACATGACAATACACACAAGCGTAGCCATAATCATCGTAAGCCACCCCCTCCATCGCTTTAGCACCTGCCCTCTTATTAAGAGCGGACAAGTCATGCTTAGAACCAATAATAGCCAATGGGTCCCAGCCAAACTCTGGCTGATCCATTGTATCAGCATGTGCTTCTGCTTTTTTTCGAGCAATCGACTCTGGTGATTCCGCCTCTGTTACCACCAAAGAGTCATCCACTCCTTCCTTTACTGCCTGAACACCCGCCACCAATGTAACTGACCACCATGTAGCCACCAACGTAATTGCGATTAACCATTTATTACGACCAGTCATCTTCAGCTCCAGTCTTCTTGCTCAGAATTATCTCGCTCCAAAACACTTACATAACAAGACAGAAACAGAGCAAATTAAATTTCAGAAAAAGGATACTACCACATTCATAACAAAATTTTATGCCATATAAGCACAACTGCCGTAGCAAACCGTATTTCAGCCTAAATTATTTTTATACCACCATTATCATAATTACACTAAAACCATCAAACT
>WFNQ01000032.1 GCA_015488565.1 Thiomicrorhabdus sp. | reverse complement strand
GAATTGCTTTAGGAATGATTGAAACACGTGGGCTAGTACCTGCAATTGAAGCAGCAGATGCAATGACAAAAGCGGCAGAAGTTCGTTTAGTTAGTCGTGAGTTTGTTGGTGGTGGTTATGTAACTATTTTGGTTCGTGGTGAAACAGGTGCAGTTAACGCAGCAGTAAGAGCTGGTGCGGATGCTTGTGAACGTGTTGGTGATGGTCTTGTTGCGGCACACATCATTGCTCGCCCTCACAAAGAAGTAGAGCCTGTTTTAACAGCAAAATAGTTGTATAAAATAAGTTTATTGCTCTGTAATGAGTAAGTTATATTAAGGGCTTATGCCCTCTTAACTTTAAGAGGAGTGAGGTATGCACTATACACCTCATATGCAGGGTAACATTATGCCTGGCGCAGGAAGTTTTCCTCAAATTGAAGTACCTCAGCAACTGGGAGGAGACTCAAGAGTATTAGGCTATTTGGGTCGAGCGCTTAGTTTGGAATTTTCTGCTGGACAGCATTATTTAGCACAGGCTTCTTTAGCGAAGTTTCGTGGTGAATTAAATTATGCGCAAGGGTTTGTTACACTTGCTAATGAAGAGCTTCAACATGCAAATCTTTTAACGGATCACATGGTCATGAAAGGGGTTGTTCCTGCGGGAAGCATTTTGAACCCTGCAACACCGACTAACTCTATTGTTGAATCATTAAAAAGTTGTGAAGTTAGAGAGTTGGCGTTAATTCAGCTCTATAATGAAGCCATTCAATACTGTGCAAATATGGGTGCGGTCAATGATCATGCTCTATTTAGTCGTTTGTATGCTGAAGAACAAGAGCAGCTAGTTAAGATTAATGGTTGGCTTGAAGAGTTTTATCAAACAATGAATATGAATCAAGCTTCTACTAGGAGTTTTGTATGAGTGATCGTTGGAAGTCAAAAAAGAAACCAGCCGCGCTTGATGCGCGGTTTAATTTTGATGACTTTGAAGCTCTAAGAGCTTTTTTAGATGAGGTTGCAGAAGAAGCTGACCGCCTTGACCACCATCCAAATATTAGTTTTGCTCGTGATCGTGTTTCAATTGTTATCTATTCCACTTCTGATGAAGTGAGTGATATTGATTATGCTCTCGCGAAGGCGATTGATGATGGGTATGATAGGGTAACAAAAGCTTTGTAGGCTAACATATATAGGTTTTACTATTAAAGGGATTGTTGAACTGAAAAAAGGTTTAAGCCTTAAAGTCCCTGTAAAAACTAAATTCAAATGCCTTCAAAAAAACAGCAGTAAAGGTGACTGCAAAAAGGACTACTGTGACGACAGCATCTAAAAAAATAAATACATCAACATCAAAGTCAGCTGTAAATAAATCGCTTTCTAAGAAGGTTGTTGCAAAAAAAAATGAGCCACAAAAACACATTGCGGATCAAGTTAAGGTGTTATCAAGTCAGCGAGTTTGGCCTGACTAATATAGATAATGCTTATATTCTAAAGAGGGTACGATTGTTGCCCTCTTTTTTTGTCTGAAAATTAAAAAAATTCTTGAACAAGTGATTTAATTTCTGATATTACTCGAAGTATGATCTTCTAAACCGTTCTCTTTTATTTGGATTTTTATGAATGGAGTGATTATTCTCTATGAACTAAGGCTTGGATAGAGAAGCTTGAAGGCCCTTCTTTTTTAACCCCAAATGTTTACACTATTTTTCACGTTTCTATGTAAGGGTTTGGGTTAAATGGCTTGTTTGTTTATAGATTCCTTTGAAGTATTGTTGAAATTTGATTTAATAGGTTAACCTATTGCCTATTGTCTATAGGTGGGAGTTGTATTATCAATTTCTCTTCTATGGAGTATTCCCATACTATTGTGGCAATGAAAAAATGTAGCATAGAGAATAAAGAGTCTTGAGCAAGTGGGTTAACTGCTTCATGGCTTGATAAGATATATTTTGTGTGAAAAGAATAGGTATCTAAGTGCTTTTTATCGTGTAAAGTATTTAAAAAAAATTGAAGGAGACACATCTAATGTCTGGATTTGACAGTTTATTGATTCCCGCGGTGTTATTTTTTGCCTTAGGGGTATTTGCACAGTTAATTAAATCTGATCTAAAGTTCCCCGAAGGAATGGCGAAAGGTATCTCTTTGTACCTATTGATGGCGATTGGTCTAAAAGGGGGGGCGGAATTAGCCAAAGCTGATTTAGGCATTGCATTCCAAGCCATTTTCTGGGCATTTTTAATGGGATTAATTATTCCTTTGATTGGTTATGCTTTATTGCGTTTTCGCGATCGGATTGACCCATTTAATGCGGCAGCGATTACTGCACATTACGGTTCTGTGAGTGCGGCCACTTTTTTGACCGCAATTGCGTTTTTAGAAACGTCAGGTATTGCCCATGAAAGTTATCCGATTATTATGATGGTCATTATGGAGTCACCTGCGATTATTGTTGGTCTTGTATTAGCGATGCTTGCTCGTAAAAAATTAGCGGAATCTAAGCCAGCCGTAGCCGGACAGGAGTCTGTTGGTGTTGATACAGGCTCTTTATTAAAAGAAGCGTTTACGAATGGAAGTGTTATTCTTTTAATGGGTGCGATGGTTGTTGGTGCACTAGCTTCTCCTGATGCGATGGCTAAGGTCTATCCTTTCTCTAATGAAATCTTTATGGGTGTCTTATGTCTATTTTTATTGGATATGGGTATGGAAGCCGCTAAGCGTATTAAATCCTTTAAGAGTGCTGGTGTCACATTGGTTTCGTTTGGTATTATCATGCCATTAATTGGTGGTACGATAGGAGTGTTTGTGGGGGTTACTTTGCTAGACTTCGGCCCAGGTGGCGCCATGTTGGTTGCTATTTTGGGATCCAGTGCTTCCTATATTGCGGTGCCTCCTGCGATGCGATATGGTGTGCCAGAAGCGAACCCCTCTTTTTACTTAACATTAACGCTAGGGGTTACCTTTCCATTTAATGTGGTCATTGGTATTCCAATGTTTTATCAAATGGCTATCTGGTATTCGGGTCTATAATTTATCATCCCTAACTCAGTTTCTACTTAGAGCTTAGGGGGTCTTTATAAAGGAAAGTACTATGTCTGTTGTAACGCACGATGAAAAAATTGTACAAATTATTACAAGCTCCTCTTTAGAGCCAAGGTTGCTTGAAACCTTTGAAAAAATAGGTATTACGGGTTATACCGCATTTAATGTAAGAGGTAATGGTGATTCAGGTATACAAGACAGCCATATTGATGCAGATACAAATATTCTTCTTATGATCGTTACGAACCCTGAATCATATGAACGTTTAATGGAAGCACTGAATAAATATAAGCGCAGAGGGCAGCATTTGATGGTGTTCTCTATGAATACGGAAGTGCTTTCTTAATAGCATAACTTCTACCTATGACAACGATTGTATTAGCAACGGGCAACCCACATAAAGTAACCGAAATTGAAGCGGCATTGGCACCTTATCATTTTGATATCAAGTTGCAAACGGCCTATTTTTCGGAAGAGGTTGAAGAAGATGGCCTCAGTTTTATTGAAAATGCCATTAAAAAAGCACGGTATGCCAGTAAAAAAACTGGGCTACCTGCTTTGGCTGATGATTCTGGACTCGAGGTTGACTTCTTAAATGGTGAACCTGGTATTTACTCTGCACGCTATGCAGAGGGATATTTAGGTCAGCCAGCTTCAGACCGCTTAAATGCCCAAAAATTATTAGATGAACTTGAAGGTGTGCCTTATAAAGACCGAAAGGCGTGCTATTATTGCGCCGTGGTTTTTGTTCGCCATGCATTAGATCCAATTCCTATTATTGGAACGGGGCAGTGGTGTGGTGAGATTTTAATGGAACCTAGAGTAAATTATGGCGTAGGGTACGATCCAATCATGTGGATGCCTGATTATTTTAAGTCAGCAGCAGAAATCCCACTGGAAATTAAAAATCAAGTGAGCCATCGTGCTCAAGCGTTGCAGAACGTATTAACTCAACTAGAGCAGGCAACCCTATGATTGAACTAAGAACCTATGTTTTTCTGGATTCTTTACAGCCCCAACTGGCTTCCTATATGGGAACGGTTTCAATGGGTTTTTTACCTGTTCCAGGCGATTCCTGCCTGTGGATGGAAGTGTCGCCCGGTATGGCGGTTCACCATCTATCTGATATTGCATTGAAAGCCTCGAATGTTCATCTAGGTCAACAGGTTGTTGAGCGTGCTTATGGCTCGATGGTTATTCATCATCGAGATCAAAGTGATGTATTAGAGTCTTCTGAACATGTATTGCGTTTTTTAAAAACCGAGCATACCACGCGTCAGCCTTGTAAAATTACGTGGAATGAAGTCATTCGTAGCATTACACCAGATCATGCCACATTGATTAATCGTGATAACCGCAGAGGCTCGATGATTTTACCTGGGCAAAGTATGCTTATTATGGAAACCGACCCTGCAGGTTATATTATCTACGCAGCGAATGAAGCTGAAAAAGCTTCCAATATTACGCTGGTTGAGGCAAAAGCGGTTGGAGCCTATGGTCGTTTAATTATGGCCGGTAAAGAAGCGGATATTCTCGAAGCTTCCAGAGCGGCGACTGAAGCACTCAAAAGACTTTAAAAATCACTCAAATCTTTCCTGGAGTGTCAGCATGGAAAATAAAGACAGCAAGGTTCATTCTGGACAGTTTTTAATTCGACATGCTTCTCTGCGTCAAATTCAAATTTTTGAAGCGGTAGCAAGGCATCTAAGCTTTACGAAAGCCGCTAATGAACTCTTTTTAACCCAACCTACGGTATCAGCACAAGTTAAAAGCTTTAGTGAGTCGATTAACATGCCGCTGTATGAACAGATTGGGCGTAATATTTTTCTAACAGATATTGGTGAACACGTTGCCGCGACTTGTCGTAGCGTTATTGATGAGCTTGCCAACTTAGAAATGCTTTTGGATGACCTACAAGGTATGACTCGTGGGCGTTTACGTATTGCCGTTGTCTCGACTGCCAAATACTTTACTCCAATTGCACTTGGGCATTTTATTAAAAAACACCCTAGTATTGATGTTAGTCTTAAAATTACCAATCGAGAAAGGCTTATTCAGCGTATTCATCAAAATTTAGATGACTTGTATATTTTAGGCCAAGTTCCTTCCAGTCATCTTGATTTAGAAGTCGTTCCTTTTGCAATCAATCCTCTGGTCGTAATTGCGAATGGCAATAATCCATTGGTGGGTAAGAAAGTAACATTAGAGCAGTTAACACAAGAACC
This sequence comes from Thiomicrorhabdus sp., assembly GCA_015488565.1. Classification (GTDB taxonomy): domain Bacteria; phylum Pseudomonadota; class Gammaproteobacteria; order Thiomicrospirales; family Thiomicrospiraceae; genus Thiomicrorhabdus. The sequence continues at coordinate 4,729 of WFNQ01000032.1, read as the reverse complement.
GTTTATCATGCGTGAAGAGGGTTCAGGCATTCGTTCTACAGTGGAGGCATTGTTTGCCGAAAAAAACTTAAGTATTAATGAGCGAATGATTGTGGATACGAATGAAGCGATGAAGCATTGTGTTGTTGGTGACTTAGGCATTGCGGTTGTTTCTCGATTATCGCTGTATTTAGAGGGTGAAAATAGCCCAATTAAAGAGCTGGATGTTGAAGGCTTTCCAATTGAAAAGCAGTGGAATATTGTCTATCCTAAAGGCAAGCAACTCTCATTGCTCTCTCAAGAGTTCTTGTCCTTTCTAAAAGAGAGCGGTACAGAATACATTAAAGTCTAAAAAACGTCATTTCAAAAGCAACGTATAACTTCCAAAATCCTTACATAGAAACACGAATCTAGAGCCCCCTTTCTTGACACCCTCAATTCACCTTGTCCTGCCTTATCCTTATATTTTAATGCCATGTGTTTGGTTAATCTTTAGGGTTGTCAATTTTTTGTTAATTACGATTTGGCACGCCTTATGCTATATGCCTAGTAACAAAAAAACTTTAAATTACCATAGCCAGGTTCAAAGTTTAAAACGTTGCTTAGAGGGGCATTGAGCTCCTTTATCCCATTTACGGTTAAACGACAGAAGGAATATTTTCATGACTTTAAATAATACAACCACATCAGAACTTAAAGCGCCCATTCTTCAAGATTACAAGCGTAATCAAGAGGCTGAAAATCAGTTAAAAGAAAACCCGCGTAAAACGATTTTGTTGCTATTACAAGGCGCAGTCGATAAGGGTAATATGGCCAAGGTTTGTCATCAAAGTTCAGCATTGGTCGAGAAAGGGTTTCATTTAGGGCGAATGACAACCATTTTAGATGCTTTGCGTGATCGTCTCTCTTTTACACAAGATACTCCTTTAGCGTTTGATCTAGAAGAGTTATACCGTTATGCAGACCAAAGTATTCAAGAAGCTGTGTTTGAAAAAGACAGTTTTTATCTAGACAGTGCTATTGATATTTTGACGGAATTGCGTGATGCTTGGGTTGAGATGATGCAGCAAACGGGTCAACTGTCCGAAAATGCTTAACATACCAGCTTATAACGAAATATCGTTTACTTTATGAAAGTAAGATAATCATTAATGACATCAAATACTTACAACATAGTTGAGTTGCTTTATAATAGTTAGCACTCTTATTAAAAGAGTGCTAAAATAAATGCCATTCAAGATGATTTAAGAGAGGTATTTGATAATGAACTATGCAATAGCACAAGCTGTACCTGCTTCTAATTTACCAAAGTTATCATTGGGCTCAAAAGAACTTGTTCCGGGAAAAAATTTAGAAACTTACTTTCACACGGTTAAAGAGATCAAACCTTTAACAGCGGCAGAAGAGCGGGAGCTGGCTGAGAGACTGTATTATCAGCAAGACGTAGATGCTGCTCGTCAGCTCATTTTGTCTTCTCTGCGTTATGTCGTGCCTGTTGCTCGTACTTTTAATGGCTACGGTTTACCTTTGGGAGATATTATTCAGGAAGGCAATATTGGCTTAATGAAAGCGGTAAAACGGTTTAATCCAGAAGAAAATGTTCGCTTAATGACCTTTGCCATTCATTGGATTCGTGCTGAAATTAATGAATATGTGATTAAGAATTGGCGTATTGTTAAAACGGCAACTACCAAAGCACAGCGTAAACTATTTTTTAAATTACGCAGTTCTAAAAAGTCGTTAGAGTGGTTTAGCGATAAGGATGCGGACAAGGTTGCAAAAGACTTGGGCGTGACCCGAAAAGATGTTTTAGAAATGGAGTCACGTTTGTATGGTAAAGACATTCCGGTGGATTTATCGCCGGATGAGGATAATGAAAATGTGACGTTTCCTATTTTAGTGAGTCGGGAAATGGATCCAGAAAGTGCGTTGATTCAAGAAGATTATGCTCAAAGCGAGTTACAACGTATGCAGGAAGCATTGTCTACTTTGGATGCACGTAGCCGAGATATATTGCAAAAACGCTGGTTAAGTGATGAGAAAGTGGGGTTAAAAGCACTTTCAGAACAATATGGTGTTTCGATGGAGCGAATTCGTCAAGTAGAGCAACAAGCCATTCATAAACTTAAAAGTCAGTTGGTGGCTTAATTTGATTTAACGCTACTTTGACTCACAGTCGCGTTATGATAAAAATCCGGGTTTATCTTTGTTGATAAACTCGGATTTTTTATTTTTAGGCCTAATAATTTGGGTTAAAAGGAAACCTTTACCGCATTGACAATCGTATTGGCTTTTTCAATCGCGTCTTCAATCGTATCAGCACGAGCCATGGCAACGCCCATACGACGACGGCCTTGAATGTCTGGTTTTCCAAAGAGCCTTAATTGCGTGTCAGGTTGTGATAGTGCCAGATCTAGGTTTGAAAAACAGGTTTGGTTTGAATGACCTGTCGGTAAAATAACACTGGATGCTGAGGCGCCATGTTGTGTAATGTTTGGAATCGGAAGCCCTAAAATAGCACGAGCATGTAAGGCAAATTCGGAAAGGTCTTGAGATATTAATGTGACCAACCCCGTATCGTGTGGGCGAGGAGAGACTTCACTAAAGTAGACATGATCGCCCTTAATGAACAGTTCCACACCAAACAATCCACGTCCTGTTTCACCACAGAGGTTTTCGGTGATTTTTTGGGCGATGTCTTGCGATGCTTTAAGTGCAATGGGACTCATGGCTTGGGGTTGCCAAGATTGACGGTAATCTCCCTCTTCTTGGTAATGGCCAATCGGCTCACAAAAAGAGATACCTTGTTCGTGGCGAATGGTAAGGAGCGTAATTTCATAGTCAAAATCGACAAACCCTTCAATAATGACTCGACCCTTACCTGCCCGTCCTCCTTCTTGAGCGTATTGCCACGCAGTCTCAATGTCGGATTCATTGCGCACCACGCTTTGGCCTTTACCTGAAGAGCTCATAATAGGTTTGATGACACAAGGCATTCCGATGTGCTGGATAGCCGCTTTAAAATTGTCGAGTGTGTCTGCAAATTCATAAGGAGAGGTTGCAATTTGAAGCTCTTCAGCGGCTAAACGACGAATGCCTTCACGATTCATAGTCAATTGTGTGGCACGTGCGGTTGGTATTATTTTGACACCTTCCTGTTCTAACTCCGCTAATGTGTCGGTCGCAATGGCTTCAATTTCGGGCACGACCATGTGAGGTTTTTCCAACGCAATGACTTTTCGTAATGCGCTGCCATCGAGCATATCAATAACATGGCTTCGGTCTGCAACCTGCATGGCAGGGGCATTTTTATAACGATCAACGGCAATGACTTCAACGCCAAAACGCTGCAATTCTATGGCAACTTCTTTGCCCAATTCGCCCGCACCACAGAGTAAAACTCGTGTGGCAGTTTCTGAAAATGGTGTCCCAATGCTCAACATGGCATCTCCTTTGCTTATAGAGTAGTTAACAGGTCTGGCAACGTATTATACGGTGTTTTAAGGCGATCTACTAAGAGTAAGAGGTAAATGTCATGTTAGCGTTAAGTAACCGTTTATTAGAGAAAATGTCCACTTCTGAAATGACATCAGAAACGGGGAGAGTGAATAAGCTGGAACGCTCTCGTGCTCAACATATGATTGATCGTTCGCCATTAAAAATGGATAGCGATGCGACAAAATTACTGCGTACCTTACAAGAGCGCTTTTCACATACTGACGATGCGATTACGGTTTCAGATACCACGACCATCTCAAATGAAATTGAAGCTTTAATTGAGGCGCAAGTATCGATTCGTACACAAGCGCTATTTCGTCAGGCCAATTACGATGACTTAACACACTTGCCTAATCGTGCCTATTTTAATGCCACCTTAGAGACCCTTATTATTGATGCCAAACAGAGTGAAGGGGAATTTACTTTGCTCTTTTTAGATTTGGATGGGTTTAAAAATATTAACGATACCTTTGGTCATCACGCAGGGGATGAGTTATTGAGAAATGTGAGTGCAAGAGTGATCTCAGCAGTACGAGAAGGCGATATTGTTAGCCGATTAGGCGGAGATGAATTTGTGGTGTTATTGGCGGGTGAATTAAAGCGCGATGAGGTTGAAGGGATTTGTACTCGAATTATTAGTGAAGTACGTCGTTCGTATTGGATTGATCAAAATGATATTCAAATTTCAACCAGTATTGGTGTAGCACGCTACCCAATGGATGCGAGTAGTTCCAGCGAATTGGTCGAAAAATCCGATAAAGCCTTGTACGCCTCTAAAGATAGTGGCCGCAATACCTATCGTTTTTACAGTGATTTACGAGCGTGTGAAATTCAGTCGGATTGCCAGCCTGTTGATCGTTTGGAAAAAGCACTTGAACAAGGAGAGATTACCATTTGTTTTGAACCTCAATTGGATTTAGTGAGTCAAAAAATAGTGGGTTCAAGTGTGACGGCACTGTGGGCCGACAGCCGAGCGGAAAGTCCTTATTTAAATGATTGGATGGCGGTTTTAAATCAAAGCCGTTGGGCGGCTTCGACCAGTGCATGGTTGATCGATTCAGGACTGTATTATTTACAGCAGTGGCAAGCGTTGAATGATACGCTCGTGATTTCTATTCCCGTTATGCCAGCGTTATGTCAGGCTGAGGATATGGTGGCTTTTATGAATACACGCTTGGCCGCTTATCAGGTCACGACAGCTCAAATTCAGTTGGAGTTTTCATTGAGCTCATTGAGTGATTTAGCCGTACAG
>WFNQ01000031.1 GCA_015488565.1 Thiomicrorhabdus sp. | reverse complement strand
TTCGCCCTTGTCCGACAACAACTTAACAATAATAATCGTACTAGAAAACGTTAATGCCACCGCCACATACAATGCAGAAATCGCTTCTAACCCAAGAGAGAGCGCGATTAAAAAACCAAATACCGACGTAAAAACAACCTGCCCCAGCCCCGTAAACAGCGCCACAACACCCATCGTTTTAATAATATGCAAATCCAGCTTAAGCCCAACCACAAACAGCAAAATGGCAATACCAATATGCGCCAACAACTCAATCTGTTCATTCAGCGACACCATGCCAAATCCAGCAGGCCCCACCAAAATACCCACCGCAATAAAAGCCACAATCAAAGGCTGACGAAACAACATCGCCACCCCACCCGCAACCGCAGAAATCGCCAACAAAACACTCAACTCAATAAACGCACTTTCAAACATCGCTTCTTCCCTAATTGTGGCTATAAACAAGTCTAAATTCATTCTAGCACAGTAAATTCACTTAGCTTGAAAACAAGAGAGGGGGGACAAAATGAATTGAACTGGCTCAAGAGAGGTTACTCTGGAGTAGAAAATGTTAGATTGAAATTTTTTTACCCCCCCTGTCTAATTAGGCCGATATTATCATTAATAAATGAGCCTAAATGCCAAATAAATTCTTGAGTTTAGACCCCTTATAAAACCAGAAACATCAAGTGAATTACTTTTAAAGATACCGTCCTTTTTTCCTTCTTTAGCTTAAAAATACGCCTTAAAAACCAATTTATTCACAAAAAAGGGCTTTGACCCCTTTAGCCATTGACCCCTTTAGCCAGACCCCTTTAGCCATAAAAGTTCATTATAATCAGTGAGTTAGGTCTTAACTTACTGGCATTGACACTGACCCCACTTATTTTACTGCCCTAGATGGGATGGTACAACGTGGTGAAACCTGACACTTTGTTATACGTTTATAAGTTCAACAGATTTAATTCTATCAGGGGTTACAATAATATTTTCTGAATCGAAAAATGTATTTGCAGATGATGCAGCTTCGAAATGCGACTCCCCATCTTCAACTAGCTTCAAGTAAAATAGTGCGTGAGCTAATTCATACCCTTTAGAAGTAGATATGAACGACACTAGGCAAGGAGCACTTGTTTCTTTAAAGCGATTTACTAGCTGTAAATAATTTTCACCAAGTAATGTTCCAGCAATATCCTCTACCATTTCAGGAGAATCTAGATAGTTATGGTTTGGTGAAGGAGCATGAATAGCAATATCTCGAATTAGAAATGCAAATGGGCCTTCATCATGATCCCCTTGTTTTCCAGAGAGAGACATTGAAAAGGGATTAGAGCCAAAGCTTTTCATACCTTCTGATAATTCTTTGAGCCGTGGCTCTATGAACTTTCTTGCTTCACTTTTGGTAAGGATGCCAAGCTTATGAAATAGGCTCTCATCTTCAGTTCGCGTTCCATGAAACCAGACAACACTTATATTATCATTTGGATACCCGAGAATATCACAAGCTTCATCGTATAAAACCTCTTCTGGGGGCTTATAGCTGATCTCAAAAGGATTTATAGATTGCAATACTGAGACTAATTTTTCCTCAGTAGTGCTGAATATATCTAGAAGAGAATTTTTGGTGGATTCATAACTTGAACAATCTAAAATCACTTGCGGTATATCCTCATCATTTACGTATAACGACCAAGCTCAGCGGCAGGCCGAAGGGGTGATTTTGTGTACAATGGCGCTTGCGCCATACACAAAAACGCCGCTTTGGCCTGTCCGATGTAGCGCTTTGTGTACGCCCGACATGGGTATTAACTAATGAGGTGTAAGTCCTCTGTAGGAAAATCACCGTCGAACACTTTGATGTAATTAGACGATAACTACTAGCGAATGGCAAGGGCTAATCCGCGAGGAACAGTCCGAAGGAAGCCGCTAGCAAACTTGCGAGCTAATGAATAAGAACATCATATGAGGCGTAGGCTGGAGGCGAGTTGGCACAAGACGACGAAGCCAAGTGATTTAACGGCCACCGTAAATGATGTAGTTGCGCAAGGAAAGTTAATGCACTTATTCGGGGAGATCTGCTTAACAAGCAATCGGTAAACAACCAATGAGACTCCGGTTTAAACGTGTCTTGGCTCTTTGGCCTCCATCAACCAAAGAGAGCGAATAAGGTGGAAACCGATAGCGCGACAAAGAAAAGGAAAGAAAAGGGGTCAAAAAGAAAAGGGGTCAAAGCCCTTTACTGTGAATAACTTAACTCTAAGGCAAGTATTTTGGCCTTCCTCGCTGTAGCTTTCCTATTTTTCGGCCGATCGCCGACTCTATTTCAGTTTTAAAAGCTCTTGAGCCAATAGGTGTTCCCGATTGGTAGCCAAGTCGTATTTGGCTCAGTGCATCATCATCCAGTTCTTGATTAAATAGTTGCGAATAGAACAAGTGTCTTTTATCTTTGTCATCGCTTAATCTCATAAATACTTCATGCTCAGTGATCAATACATTTTTTTGACCCAAGGCATTGCTGTGAAAGCTTGAAAACAAATACTCTTTTGCACTGTTCACCATATTTGCCCGCACTGGATTTTCTTCAATGTATCGCATACAAGCGAGCAAATACCGCTCGCTCTCAATTAAATTGCTTTTAAAGCGCCCTTCCCAAATACTGCCGCTAAACTGATATTTATGATTAATATAAGGAACATAAAAACGCCCTACGTATTGCATGAGCAAACTAATGGCGGTTTTATCTTTCGCGCTCATTAAAAGATGAATATGATTTGTCATCAATACATAGCTGTGTAAAGCAACGTCGTATTTAAGCAGTGCTTCTCTTAATTTATCTAAATAAAAATAGTAATCGGTCGATTCAAAAAAGACAGGCGAACGGTTTTTACCGCGCTGAACAACATGGTTAGGGACATGGGGTAAAAAGAATCTTGGCTTTCTTGGCATGAAGAAAATATACCAAAAGTTAAGGTTGAATACAATTTATTAACAAAAAAGGGCTTTGACCCCTTTTAGACCATTTGTGATAGGCATAAAAAAACCCTCTTGCGAGGGTTCTTTATCGAATATGGCGATGGACTAGGGATTCGAACCCCAGGTGGGCTACAAACCCACAACAGTTTTCAAGACTGCCGCCTTAAACCACTCAGCCAGTCCACCTTGTGTTGATGTGGCGTATTATAGAGATCTTAGAGATTAATGCAATACGCTTTATCGTTTTTTTTAAAATAATTTAATATCCTAATATCCTGATAGAAATACGAATTAGAATTGCAACTCAATTTCCCTCTAAAACCCTTCTGTTTAAGCGCAAAAATGGCGGATTTAGGTGTGAACCGAGTCGTTATATAATTTTTACCCCCCCCATATAAGGTTGCAATGCGTCTGGGATGGTGACTGTCCCATCTTCATTTTGGTAGTTCTCAAGCACGGCAACAAGTGTACGCCCTACGGCGAGTCCTGAGCCATTCACGGTGTGTACTAATTGTGGCTTGCCTTTACCTGCTCTAAAGCGAGTCATTAAGCGACGCGCTTGAAAGTCTTCAAAGTTGGAGCAGGATGAGATTTCACGGTAGACAGATTGCCCTGGCAACCAGACTTCTAAATCGTAGGTTTTCGCGGCTGAAAACCCAATATCGCCAGCGCACAGTGCCATGAGTCGATAAGGTAGGCCAAGCTGTTGCAAAATGACTTCGGCGTGTCCTGTTAGCTCTTCGAGGGCTTCGGTTGATTTTTCAGGGTGGACGATTTGCACCATTTCAACTTTTTCAAATTGGTGTTGGCGAATTAAACCACGTGTGTCTCGTCCGTAAGAGCCTGCCTCTGAACGAAAACATGGGGTGTGTCCGACCATTTTCAGTGGCAGTTCCTCTTGTTCTAAAATGTCGCCTCGTACAAGGTTGGTAATGGGCACTTCGGCGGTGGGGATTAAATACAGGTCGCGGTCATTGGTGTCGTGCTCTTCATGCTTGGCAATTTTATAGAGGTCTTCTTCAAACTTGGGCAGTTGTCCTGTGCCTCGCAGACTGTCTTGATTAACCATATAAGGCACGTACACTTCTTCGTAGCCGTGTTGGGCGTGTGTGTCGAGCATAAATTGTGTTAAGGCACGTTGTAGCTTGGCTAAAGGGCCTTTTAATACAGAAAATCGAGCGGAAGCAATTTTAACCGCAGCATCGTTATCATACCAACCTCTGGCTTCGGTGAGGTCTACGTGATCTTTGGCATCAAAATCAAATGCTTTTGGCTCACCCCAACGTTTTATTTCGACGTTATCCTCTTCGCTTTGTCCTTCGGGTGTGGTGACGTGCGGTAGGTTGGGTACGCCTGATAAAATAGCTTCGAGCTGAGTTTGCACCGCTTCAGAGGCTTGTTCAGCCTGTTCAAGCTGTTCTTTCAGCGTATCGACTTCGGCTAATAATGGGACAATGTCTTCCCCTTGCGCTTTGGCTTTACCAATATTTTTTGAAATGCTGTTGCGCTCTGCTTGTAGGGTTTGCGCTTTGACTTGAAAATCTTTACGTTGCGTTTCAAGCGCTTGAATACTCTCAACATCGAGTTTGTAACCACGTTTACTTAACTGTTCTGCAACACCGTCAAGGTCGGCTCTTAGTTTTTTTGGATCTAACATGTTTAACCTGTTTTTTTAAATTTAAAAATAAATACTAAAGTAAATGAGGGGGGGGGAGATTTTTTATGTTGTTAAAAAATGCCGTCCTAACAATAAACCACCCCATACAGCCACCAAACAACTGATTAGGCTAATGGCCATATTGAACAGGGCTTTATTGAACTCCCCTATTTGAATATATTGCATGGTCTCAAATGAGAAAGTGGAGAAGGTGGTGAATGCCCCTAAAAACCCGATCATAATAAACGCTCGCCACTCTGTGGATGCATCGAGTTTATCCACTAACAACACCGCCACTAGCCCCATCACAAACGAACCTAGTACATTAACCGAAAGCGTTCCCCATGCAAAGTCTCGCCCGAGCCATTGGTATACGTGGTGCGACATGGCAAATCGTGCCGTTGCACCCAGTGCGCCACCCAATGCGATGGCAAACCAGCCTAAGATACTCATTGTGGCCATATTGTTTCCTTCATTTATTTGCGTCGCTTATAAATGGCTTGTTGATTTAATGCGTCAAGGTGCTTTATTTTAGCGGAAATCTTAATTTCTAGGCCGCGTTCTACGGGTTGATAGTACGATTTTTCTGGCATATCGTCGGGAAAGTAGCTCTCCCCTGCGGCAAAGGCTTCGGGTTCATCGTGTGCGTAACGGTAACCTTTGCCGTAATCCAGTTCGGCCATGAGTTGTGTGGGCGCATTGCGTAGATGCAGTGGCACGTCATAAGAACCATGCTCTTTTACATCGGCTAACACGGCTTTGTAGGCCATATAAACGGCATTCGATTTTGGGGCAACCGCCAAATAGCTTGCCGCGTGCGCCAACGCCAAATCCCCTTCGGGCGAGCCTAACCGTTCATAAGATTCGGCCGCATTCACGGCGATTTGCAAGGCTTTTGGGTCGGCATTGCCTATCTCTTCACTGGCCATTCGAATCAAACGCCGTGCTAAATAACGTGCATCGACCCCGCCGTCTAACATCCGTACTAACCAATACAGGGCGGCATTGGCATCGGAGCCTCGAATGGATTTGTGCAGAGCAGAAATTTGATCGTAAAAGGCTTCACCCCCTTTATCAAAACGACGAACACCACCCTGAACGACTTCTTGACAAGCTGTGTGGCTTAACACCATCTTGTTATTTTTCGTATCCAGCTCGGCAAAATCAACCGCTTGTTCTAAATGGTTGAGCAAACGCCGTGCATCCCCATCTGCCGAGGCGATTAATAGGGCTTTGGCTTTCTCTTCAATATAGAGTTCGGTAACACAGTCATCGGTTTGTTGTGACAGAGGGGGGGGGGAATTTTCCAACCATTTTCGACCGTTCTCTAGTACCTGAGCCAGCTCCTCTTCATCCAGCGTTCGCAGTACATAAACCCTTGCTCGTGATAACAGTGCATTATTGAGTTCAAAGGAGGGATTCTCTGTGGTTGCACCGATAAAAATAAAGGTGCCATCTTCCACGTAAGGCAAAAAAGCATCTTGCTGTGATTTATTAAAACGGTGTACTTCGTCCACAAACAGCAGCGTTCCCTGCTTAAATTGTTCTCGATGCAATTTGGCTTGTTCTACCGCCGCTCGCACCTCTTTTACCCCCCCCAATACGGCAGACATACTAATAAACTGCAGTTCGGATTGCGCGGCAATCAAGCGAGCCAAAGTGGTTTTACCCACCCCCGGAGGCCCCCAAAAAATCATGGAGTGCAGTGACCCTGAATCCAGCATACGAGACAACGCTCGTTTTGGCCCTAAAAGGTGTGTTTGTCCAACGTAATCCTCAAGGCTACGGGGTCTTAAACGATCCGATAGGGGGCGATAAACCGACATTAAAGCGCTTCACCTACCAAATCAACCCCTTCTGGCACATGAAACTGAAAGTTTTTTAGGGGAATCACGAGATTGGATTCAATATTATAAAAACGTACTTTGGTAATGTTATCTGCCGTTTGATACATCCACACTTCGGCCATTTCACCCTCTTTCATACCCACTTCAATGCTTTGAAAATAGGTCGAGTTTTTAGGCGTTAAGTTATACCAATCCATGCCATTACGATGCCCTGCGTCTAAAATAGTGAATTTATCTTCGATATTTTCACTGTATAAAATCCAGCTCAGAGGAATATCCCCTTTTATGTCCTCAATAGGGCGTACCGTCACCTGATCTAAATCTTCATCAAATACCCATAAATTAACGCCATCAATCACAATCTTTTGAGGCGTAGGCGTGGTGTACTGCCAGACTAACTGACCGGGTCGATTTAATTGAAAATGCCCTGCGGATTTATTTATGGCAAATACAGCTTCATCGGGTTGTATCTGTTCAAAATCGGCACTAAAGGTTTTTAGGTTGTTCACATACGCTTGTAAAACAGGTTGTGCTTGCACCCATGCTGAACAACTTAAAACGCCTGTAAAAACAGCCGCTTGCAAATAACTACTTACTTTCATTTTTACTTATTCCTGAGGTTTAGGTGCCAGCACTTCACGATTACCATTCGGGCCAGAGGTTGATATCACGCCCGAAGACTCCATTGCTTCGACAATACGCGCCGCACGATTATACCCAATTCTAAACTGTCGCTGTACGGAAGAGATCGAGACGCGTCGTCCTTCGGTTACAAATGCAACGGCCGCATCGTACAAATCATCTTGCTCGGCATCCCCACTCTCCCCTTCACCTTGGCTTGTGACACCTTGTGTAATGGCCTCTAAATACTGGGGAGCCCCCTGACTTCGTACAAAATTTGCTACACGATGTACCTCTTCATCGCTTACAAATGCACCATGTACTCGCTTTGGGTTTCCTGAACCAGGGGGGAGAAAAAGCATGTCTCCCATACCTAATAACTGCTCCGCCCCGCCTTGATCTAAAATCGTTCGAGAATCAATTTTGGTGCTGACCATAAATGAGATACGAGTGGGAATATTGGCTTTAATCAGTCCCGTAATCACGTTTACGGAGGGTCTTTGGGTCGCTAAAATAAGGTGAATCCCCGCCGCACGTGCTTTTTGTGCAATTCGAGCAATCAACTGTTCGACCTCTTTTCCTACAACCATAATCATATCGGCAAATTCATCCACCACAACAACAATAAAAGGCAGTGTTTCTAATGTGGGCGGTTGCTCACCCAGCTCATGACCATAGTTGGCAACCTGCTGGTAGAGAGGGTCAATAAGGGGTTTGCCTTCATCAATGGCTTTTTGTACTTTTTCATTATAGCCAGCGATATTTCTGACCCCCAATTTTGCCATCAGCTGATAACGTCGATCCATCTCAAACACACACCAACGAAGCGCATTGGCCGCCTCGCTCATATCCGTTACCACGGGGGTAAGTAAATGCGGAATATCATCGTACACCGACAGTTCCAGCATTTTAGGGTCAACCATAATCATGCGCACTTGCTCAGGGGTGCTTTTATACAGCAGGCTTAAAATCATGCTGTTCACACCAACTGATTTACCCGATCCCGTCGTTCCTGCCACTAATAGGTGGGGCATTTTAGCAATGTCTGCCACCACAGGATTACCGGCGATGTCTTTTCCTAATCCGATGGTAAGTGGCGATTTAGACGATTGAAACTGCTCTGAGGTAAGCACCTCTTTAAACCCGACAATTTCACGCTGTTCATTTGGAATTTCAATGCCCACTACGGCCTTACCGGGAATCACGTCTACCACGCGAACCGACTGCACGGAAAGAACGCGCGCTAAATCTTTAGAGAGGTTATTAATTTGACTGACTTTGACCCCTGCGGCAGGCAGTATTTCAAAACGGGTAACCACGGGGCCAGGCTGTACCGATTCGACTTGAACTGTGACACCAAACTCCAAGAGTCGTTGCTCTAATAAACTGGATAAGGCGGACAGCTCTTCGGTTGTAAAGCCATCTTCGTATTCTGGCGCTTCATCCAATAAGGTTAAGTTAGGCAGGTCTCCTGATTCAACAATTGGTAACGTTGTACGACTTTGTTGTTTTTGACCAATTTTAACCTCAGAGGCAAAGGTTTTTTTGGATTCCGATAATTCTCCCCCCCCCTCTTTATTTTGATTAAGTGGTTCTGCTGTACGGGCTGCAGTACTTACTTTTGTCGCCAATTTGTCGGTAATAATCTTTTTCAAAGAATGAGTGCTCGGCTTTCCAACTGTTTTTTGGATATGATTGCTTTTGTTTCCCTCGATTAATTCTTGAATTTCAGCCTCTGCCGAGGACGACTTAGCTTGCTTATTTAAACGCTCTTTTATTAACTTTTTATCTTTAAATTCTGATGAAACCGATTTGACGTGCTCTTTTAAAAAGCATCCTGCTTTCCAAGCATATCGGCCTGTCCACTCTGAAATCTTTAACCAAGAGCAACTGGTTAACATGCTAAAAGCCACGGCAAACAAAACTAATAAAACAAGCGTCGCTCCTAATAAATCAATACTGGAAACCAACCAACCACTAAACTCATACCCCCACACGCCACCTGCGGAATAAGGCAGTTGAATCAAACTCATTTGAGGTTCTAAGTATAGGTTTGCCAGACCCGAACCCGCTGTAATCAACAACACTAAACCAAATAAACTCAGAACAAAGCGGACATAGTCCAGTTCATTACCACTACGGATTTTAAGCGTTACCCAACCCGCGAATAAAATGCCAAATGGAATCAAAAAGCCAAACACACCAAAGAGGTACAGCACCATTGAAGAGAGCCACGCCCCAGTTTTTCCACCATAATTATAAATATCACCTTCACGGCTCACAGAACTAAAGCCCGGATCTTCTGGGTTATAACTGAACAGCACTATAAAAAGAAAAAAAGCCAAACCAATACAACTTAAGACCACACCATCTTTAATAATCCATGCAAACTGTGTGCTAACGGTACGCTCTGGCGTTTTTTTTAAATCGGGCTTACTGTCTTTTAAAGACTTTACTTTAGGCTTGGCTGGTTTAAACGTCATGAAAACTTCTAAATTTTTTATTATTTAATGTGGCCTTTGCATATAGTTAAAGGCGCGTGTGAAAAGAGATAAAATTAGCACTGTTTTTGCTTTTTTATCCGTAATGCCTTTCATGCAAAGGCCTCTTTAGTCGAAATTTAATCTCAATATTCTTTAGAGACCTTCTAAAAAACTGCTAAAATTTTAGCACATAACCCCCTATTAAAAAGATAAAAAGGAATTTCAAATGGCAACAAAGCATTGCAAACTACTGATTTTAGGCACAGGACCTGCTGGCTATACCGCAGCCGTTTATGCTGCACGAGCAAATCTTGAGCCTGTCATGATTACAGGACTGCAACAAGGTGGACAACTAACCACCACCACCGAAGTGGATAACTGGCCGGGGGATCCTGAAGGCTTAACAGGACCTGATTTAATGCAACGTATGCAAAAACACGCCGAACGCTTTGATACCGAAATCATTTTTGATCATATTCACACCGCTGAACTCACAGAGAAACCCTTTAAGCTTATCGGCGACTCTGGGGAATACACCTGTGATGCGTTGATTATTGCCACGGGGGCGTCAGCCAAATACCTAGGACTTGAGTCTGAAGAGGCCTTTAAAGGCAAAGGAGTTTCGGCTTGTGCGACCTGTGATGGATTTTTCTACCGTAATCAAAAAGTAGCGGTGATTGGTGGCGGAAACACGGCCGTTGAAGAAGCGCTCTATTTATCGAATATTGCCGATGAAGTCACGATTGTGCACCGACGTGATAAATTTTCTTGTGAAAAAATATTAGCCAAACAACTGCATGAAAAGGCCGAAAATGGCAATATTACCATTGAGTTTAATCAAACCTTAGATGAAGTGCTTGGTGATAATATGGGCGTAACAGGAATGCGCCTGAAAAGTATGCAGGATGATTCGACCAAAGACATAGACGTATCTGGTGTTTTTATTGCCATTGGCCACAGTCCAAATACGGCTATTTTTGATGGTCAACTGGAGATGGATCACGGATATTTAACAGTAAAAAGTGGCCTTCAGGGCAATGCAACTCAAACATCCATTCCTGGTATTTTTGCGGCGGGTGATGTGATGGATCAACAATATAAACAAGCAATTACCTCTGCAGGTGCGGGGTGCATGGCAGCATTAGATGCTGAAAAATATCTAGATAATCTATAACCCACTCTAAACAGTTGACAAAAAAAGCCACTCTTTTCGAGTGGTTTTTTAAAAACTAAATTCATTTTACTTTTTAAGTAAAATAACCTATATTGATGACGAAAAATTAATTTGGAATAAAATATTATGAAAAAAATCTTACTTATCTCTCTTGGCCTTGCATTAGCTCCCTCTGTATTTGCTGATAACCATGCTTTAAATACGATTGAACAAAAAGCGAGCTATACCTTAGGAGCCGATATTGCTAAAAACTTTCGCAATCAGGGATTAGAAATTGACGTAAAAGCCTTCTCTCTTGGGTTGGAAGATGCACTACAAAACCGTGATCTTAAGTTAAGCGAAGAGGAGATGATGTCGTCGATTAATGCCGTTAAGCAACGCATGCAAAAGCAACAGCTTGAAAAACAAAAAACAATTGCCCGAAAAAACTTAGATGAAGGTAACGCTTTTTTAACGGAGAATGCTAAAAAAGAAGGCGTTGTCACGTTAGACAGTGGCGTTCAATACAAAGTGCTTACCAAAGGGAAAGGCGATTCTCCAACACCAGAAGATACCATCTCAGCACACTACCGAGGCACCCTATTGGACGGTAGTGAGTTTGACAGCTCTTATCAGCGCGGAACCCCTTTAACACTGCAAATGGGCAGTGTGATTAAAGGTTGGGGCGAAGTGTTAAAGCTAATGAAGCCTGGCTCTAAATGGGAGGTCTATATTCCTTCTGATATGGCGTATGGCGAAAAAGGTGCTGGAGATGCCATCGGTCCAAATCAAACGTTGATTTTTACCATCGAATTAATCGACTTTGAATCACCTAAAAAATAACCCCACACATCAAAAAGGTTCCTAAACTTAGGGGCCTTTCAGTCAAATATCGTAATGGTTTTAATCACATCATAAGCAGGTGTTTCATAAGGGTGAGTATCTAACAGTACCTGAATCGCTTTGCGTATGCATGCCTCATCACAGACCATCTCAACACGATACTCCTCCACAGACTCGACTTGATTCTGTTCGCCCAAAAAAGGCGTGCTTCCCTCCAATGCACGAAATTGCCCTTGCCCTTTTACCTGCCATGCACAACAGTCGTATAGCCCTATTTTTCCGGCACCCGCAACAAACATGGCTGACTTCACACTTTCCAAATGCGTCTCTGGAACAAAAAAACTTATTTTATACATGACACACTCCATCTTTTTGAAAAAAAGATACGTAACTCTTATTTAATTCAATACAATAGGCAACATAAAAAATTCAAACACTCTAAAAACGATCAAGAGGAATACATTCAATTATGCGCCCACTACTGATTACCTACACCATCATTTTAATACTTGGCATTAGCTCTATGCTATCAGGCATTCACCACTTAGCAAATGTGGCTGGATTTATCGGTGCTATTGCTTTATTACTGATCTTTTTTAAAGATCGTAACAGTGAAGAAACTGAAGAAGAAATTAAGATACGCCGTTATTGGTATGTCGTTTGTGGTACAGGTATTTTCTTTAGCTTAATTTTTGGAAGCTTTTGGAATGATCACATGGGAAATATGATTTAATCTTAAAAAGCCCTGATTTTAAACAGGGCTTTTTAAGGGAACTAAATGGACTTGTTACACCGTAATTAAATTAGAACAACTCAATTTCACCTTCGTCCATTGAATCCAAATTTACTCGTTTCATTCTAGAATCTTCAATCTCTTTGCGTTTTTGGTGAATATTTTGACGGAACACGTCAACTCGCTGTTTATACTCATTTTCATCCACTGTTGGATTTAAACGATTCTCCTCTAAAAACTCACTAATCTCACTCGAGAACTGATTTAGATTATCTAAATGACTTGCCACTTGATCAACCAGCTGACGCACGATATCCTCAAACTGTAAAGAGCGCATCGCATCTGAAACACTGCTCTCTATACCAGTAATCATGCCTGAAAAATCACCCAACTTATTTGAAATACCGTTGTTCATCTCATCCAACTCAGACAACATACTATTCATTTTTACCTGAGAAGAGTTAGCATGTTCCATGTCTTTCGTTGCGGTTTCACTTACGATATTACGCACTTGATTTACCATGGATTTAGCGGCTTCAGCTTGTTTGCGAATTTGCTCATTCAATACATTAGAATTAATGGACAGCTTACGAACCTCATCGGCAACCACGGCAAACCCACGACCCGCCTCACCTGCTCTGGCGGCTTCAATGGCCGCATTTAAAGCCAATAAGTTGGTTTGATCGGCAATGCCTTTCACATCCTCTAATAGATGGAAAATGGATTCAATCTGCCCAACCATTTCATCAATTTTAGCCACCGTTTGGTTACTACGGTTACTGGTGTCAATTAATAAGTGGATTAGGTACTGCAAAACTTCCTTAATTTCCACTGAAAACTGCTTAATGCTCATTTCATCCGTTTTACCACCATCTCCCCCTAAATTTTCAAGCAACGCTAACACCAAGTCATACTGTGCTCGGGTTTTCTCATGCAATCCTGAAAAGCTACCATTAAGCGTTTCAATTGATTCTGAAATCAAACCTTTAATTTGATCCAATTCATCCCGAACAACGTCGACCTCATTTGCGACGACAGAGTCCACATCACTCATAATTAACTGCAAAGACTCATCGGCCACTGTGACCCTGACCACTGCCTCATTTAAATGAGGAGAGGAAACAACAACCTCTTGAGGTTTTATCGTGTCACTTTCTGTTTTAACGGGAGACGCGCCTTCCGCATTGGCAACTTTTGCCACCATAAAAGCCCAGACAAGAGAGACCAATATCACCATCACAAACCCCAAATAAGGAATGCCTAGTAACGTTACCCCTCCCCCAATTAAGGTTGCAAGCCAAGCGGGCCAGTATGCAGTCATAATATATGGCATGTTTCGTATCCTAATATTGTCTTAAACTGATAACTTGCAAGCAGGTTTAATGCCAGAAGCAATTATACCAACTCCAAAATTTTCTCAGGAATTTTATCCAATGACAACACATAGTCTGCTGCACCTAACTTAACCGCTTCGCCTGGCATACCCCATACCACACTTGAGCTTTCATCTTGTGCAATCGTTGCGGCCTTTACACCTTGCATCTCTTTCATACCAACTGCACCATCTGCTCCCATTCCGGTTAATAAAATACAAATGGCATTGCCACCAACATTCTGAGTAACAGAGCGAAACATTACATCCACCGCTGGCTTATGACGATTAACGGGCGGGCCATCATTTAAACGACAAACATACCCACCTCCCTCTTTCACCACCATAAGGTGCTTATCTCCCGGAGCAATATAAACATTACCCGATAGAATTGGTTGCCCATCTTTGGCATGGTAGACCGTCATTTCAGAGACTGTATTCATCCGTTTTGCAAAAGGTAGGCTAAACGTTGCGGGAATATGCTGGGTAATCACAATGGCTGGCGTACTGGCGGGCAATCTCATCAAAACCTCTTTAATGGCTTCGGTCCCCCCTGTTGAGGCACCAAGGGCAATTATTTTATTTGACGGTTTAGCGGGACTTAAATTTCGTCCTGTCGAACTCGTACCAGAAGATTTAGGGGGGGGTAAATGCGCTTTAGCTACGGCTGGCGGAGCCTTTAAGTTAGCCACATAACGATTATATTGACGCTCCAACATCGGTTTTTTAACCAATGCAGCAACTTTAATCTTACTGCAAATTTCTTGTGTGTACGCTTCAAAGGTATTGACCAAGTTAATCTTAGGTTTGGTTACAAAATCAACGGCACCCAAGTCCATCGCTTCAAAAGTAACATCCGCCCCTTTTTCCGTTAAGGTCGAAACCATTACCACGGGCATAGGGTGTAGTCTCATTAAGTTTCTTAAAAAAGTCACCCCATCCATTTTAGGCATTTCAACATCGAGCGTTAATACATCAGGATGCAGAGCTTTAATTTTTTCACGTGCATCAAAAGGATCAAATGCCGTACCAACCACTTCTATTTCTGGATCGGCTGACAGCATCTCTTCTAACATTTGCCTAACTAAAACAGAATCATCAACAATCAAAACTCGAATCGATTTTTTCACTATAGTTTCCTTAGATGAACATCACTAACGGTGATGTTATTTTATTTTTTTATAAATAGTTTGACCAAGCAATTCAAAACGATCACAAACTTTATAAAGTGATTCTGAATGTCCCACCATAAGATGCCCCTCGTTAGAAAGTTGCTCTGCATAACGGTTAAAGAGCTTACTTTGTGTGGGTTTATCAAAATAAATGACCACATTTCGACAAAAAATGACGTCAAAGCACTCTTTAAAAGGCCATGAGTCCATTAAATTAAGCTGCCCAAATTCAATGGCGCCTTGTAGCTCTTTTTTTGTTTTAACAAACCCAGCCTTAGACCCTTCTCCTTTCATAAACCAACGATTTTTTCGCTCTTCAGAAATGCCTTTTAAACGATCTACTTTATAAACACCCGTCATACCAGTATTCACAACATTCGAATCTAAATCGGTTGCAATCACTTTGGCATCCCACCCTGCTGGCACACTCTCTTTTAATACGATGGCAATCGAATACGGTTCTTCTCCGGTAGAACAACCCGCTGACCAAATTCGTATTTTTTTCGTTGTGGCATTCTTTTTTAAAAGCTCAGGAATCACACTGTTGGCAAGGTATTCAAAGTGATGGTTCTCTCTAAAGAAAAAGGTTAAGTTGGTGGTAATTGAGTTAATTAAATGAATAAATTCAGACTCACCCTGCTGCTCGACATAATCTAAATACTCATGAAAGGCCGACATACCTAAAAAACGAATGCGTTTAGCCAATCGGTTATACACAAGGTTATTTTTAGAATCATTCAAGTCAATACCAGCAAAATCGTAGGCAATTTTCTGGACTCGTTTAAAATCTTTATCTGTAAAGATAAACTCTCTTTCACTCATACGCTAGGCAACCTCTCGTTAATCTGCAACCTTTGAACGAGAGAAACACGAGAGAAAAAGGGGAAATTGAGATTTTTTATCCGAGTATCTTTTTGTACAAAGGTCTTAATCTGTCATAATGACAATTAATATAATCGTAATTGGGCAAGATGCAAATAAAAAATGGTTTATATTTCCAATAATAACTCTCAGGCTCTTTCACCAACCCTTAATAGCCCAAACAGTATTTCATCCAAAAGTACTGTTTTACAGGTTGGAAATATTCTTAATGTAACCATGAAACCCCTCCAAGGAAATCAAGTTCAAATAAATATAGGGACTCAAACGCTCCTTGCAACCAGTAAAGAGACCACATTACCAACAGGCACGGTACAAGTTCAGGTAAAGCAAACACAGCCCGCTATTGTGCTATCAATCATGACAAATAAGTCAGCACCTTTAAGTAATCAGGCGCAACAAACCCTTCAAGCCACATACAGACAATTAATGCCTGCGCAAACCAATATTTCGCAAGCATTTCAACAAATCAGTCTATTACAAGCCCTGCCAGCCTCATTACTCTCGCCCATCAATCAATTATTAGATCAGATGCTAAAATCAGGGACACCTTTATCAGGAAAAGAACTTAAAAATCGGTTAGAGCAAAGCGGACTGTTCTTAGAATCCAAACTCAAAAACAGTGAACAACCCAAAGTTCAAAATGATCTTAAAGCAACGCTACTCTCTTTAAAACAGCAAGCGGACGCTCTTCAGGTTAAAAGCCCCGCTCCCCAATTAACACAGCTTGCAAGCCTTCTCACCAAAGCCATCAACCGCTTAACGGTTCAACAATTGCAACTCTATGAGAACCCCATGGTAACGCCTTTAGAGCTACCTATTGAACGAAATAAGAGCGTTCATAAAAACACCCTTGAATTCCGACAAAACCAAAATACCTCTCCTGCATCATGGGAGCTGTTAATGGATATCGACTTACCCCAAGGTGAACTTTTTACAAAACTACTCATGAACCCAAAGGGAGAGATAAACTGTATTTTTTGGTGCGAAACTCCCGCATTAGAATCCCTAATAAAAGAGGAACTTGATGTATTAAATCAACAATTTTTAGACCATGAATTACCTGTAAAGACGATTCAAATCGTTCCCCAAAAACCAGTAACAACGACGCAAAGTACTCAAGTTGCACTGATTGATATTCATATTTAATTTAGGTAATTTTAGAAGCACAATTAGAAATTCAAGGCGATACAAAGTAAATATGTAACTTTTTAATCAATTTATGTCACAAGGGCTAGACCTTTTTGAACGAATCGGTTAATTTAGAAAACACATCCTGCCAATAACAAAAAGAGACGTCTAGATATGGAAAAAAATATAGACTCTATCCAAGAGCAAATTGATCAACAAAACAGCAATAACGATCAAGCATTAAGCTTTATACTTGGGCAGGAAGAGTACGGAGTCGAAATATTAAGAGTTCAAGAAATTAAAGGCTGGGAAAAAACAACCCCCATCCCCAATACACCTCAATATGTTATGGGGGTTATTAACCTTCGTGGCGCCGTCGTTCCAATCATTGACCTTCGCATCCGTTTTGGTTTAGAAGAAATGACCTATGATGACACCACCGTTGTCATTATTGTACGATCTGAAGATGCCGTTGGCACACAAAAAATCATCGGTTTAGTGGTTGACGGGGTTTCAGATGTTTATGATATTAATAAAAAAGAGTTGCAGGTTGCACCCGATATGTCAGGAAGAGTTCAATCCGATTACATTCAGGGACTGGCTACCATCAATGAAAAATTAATTATCATTCTTCATGTGGATCCATTAATAAATGATGGAATTCTAGGGCAAATTAAAAAATCATTAAATACATAGAAATATGAGACCTCTTCACAAAAGGATTCAATATAATAAGAATCTTATGTTGGGGTTGAACAACAATAACGTATAAGCATAAATAGCGAGAAGATAAGATGCCAAAAATCTTAGCAGTAGATGATTCTAAGTCAATGAGACAAATGGTAAGCATGTCCTTAAAATCAGCAGGGCATGATGTAACGGAAGCAGAAGATGGTGCAGTTGCATTAGCCATCGCACAAAAAGAGCAATTTGATTTAGTTGTCACCGATATCAATATGCCTAACATGAACGGCATTGAACTGGTGACCGCTTTACGTGCGATGCCAAACTATAAGTTTACCCCTTTACTCTGCCTCACGACGGAGTCCTCAGGCGACATGAAAGCCAAAGGGAAGGCTGCTGGTGCAACTGGCTGGATCGTTAAACCCTTTAGCCCCGAAAAGCTATTATCTGTTATTGGTAGAGTGCTGTAACCTCTAAAAAACTTGAAACAAAGTTTTAACACAAGGAAATAATTATGAGCACAGAGATTAAACTTCCTGAAAACTTAACCATTCATCATATTGATAACCATTTTAATGAACTAAACCAGCTATTTAACAGTGCTGAAAATGAGATTAAAATTGAAGCTTCTGCAGTAGAAACCATTGATAGCGCAGGGCTACAAACCCTTCTCATCCTAATCAAAAACAGCTTAGATAACAACAAAACGATTGCTTGGGAGAATACGCCTGATATTATACAAACCAGCTCGGAAAAACTCGGTTTGTCTCAGGCTCTTTTACTGTCATAACGTATAACACGTTGCTTTCAATGCCCAACAAGCCCTTTTCAGGGCTTTTCTCAGTCAAAAACCGTTAACACTCTATTTCTTTGTATGCTCTTTGACTTCTTTTAAAATAAGAGACTCTAACCAAATGCACCCTCCTCCTAAAACACTTGCAGACCACACTGCCATCGCTATTGAATACCAAGAAGGAGCAGGTGCACCAAAGGTCACGGCAAAAGGAAAAGGTTATATTGCTGAAGAAATTATTCAAAAGGCTACTGAGCTAGGCATCCCCATTCAAAAAGACCCTGCACTCATCGGATTATTAAGCCAAGTTGAACTCAACCATGAAATTCCTGAAGAACTATACGAAGCCATTGTGCAAGTGTTAATCTTTGCCTATCGAATTAGTGGCAAAAACATACTTGAAAAAACAAAAGAATAGAAATTGGTCGGAGTGACAGGATTTGAACCTGCGACCACTTGACCCCCAGTCAAGTGCGCTACCAAGCTGCGCTACACCCCGAAAAAGAAAAACCCAGAAATGAGTCAGGCAGTATTATAACCTTATTTTTTTTGAATAAAAGCCTTAAATAGAAGGTTCTTTTAGAAATGGTAAAGAAACCACTAAAAGCGATTTTGAATATAGTTTCTAAACGCTTGTAACTCTTGTTGCATTGTTTGCAATAATTCAATTGCCGCCACTTGAGTTGAGTTTTTAACCGTTTCTTGAGGTGGAATCACTTTTTGGGCAAGCTTTGACTTGGCACCTGGAATGGTAAAACCTTGGTCATGCAGTAAGCTTTTAATCTCTAAAACCAACTCAAGATCTGCACGTTGATAATAACGTCGCCCTCGACGTTTACTCGGCTCTAACTGAGGAAAAACTTGTTCCCAGTAACGCAACACATGTGATTTTAACTGACAAATCTTAGCCACTTCACCAATGGTGAAATACTTTTTATCTGGCAACTCAATAGAGGGTTGCATAGGCGCTATTTTTTCTTGATTAAGCTTTGCCATAATTATCAATTTGCGCACGTAATTTTTGTCCAGGCTTAAATGTTACCACTCTTCGAGCCGAAATAGAAACATCTTCCCCTGTTCTTGGGTTGCGCCCTGGACGAGCCGATTTATCACGAAGTTCAAAGTTACCAAAACCAGATAGCTTAATTTGTTCACCAGAAACCAACACTTCGCTGAGTTCATTATAAAATTGCTCAACCAGTTCTTTTGACTCTCTTTTATTAAAGCCAAAAGTATCTGATAAGTTTTGAGCGATATCCGCTTTGGTTAATGCCATATATATATCCTAACGTTTTAGTAACTATCTTAATTCTGCATTGACCGCTTGTTTTGCAGAGGTAAGTACCTCTGCAATAAGTGCATCAACTTCTTCGTCTTGCAATGTTCGATCTTGGTGTTGAATTTTTAACGTAAGTGCGATGCTTTTTTGTGACGCTTCAACCCCCTGACCACGATAAATATCAAATAATTCAACCGCGTTAAGAATATCAGATTTCACGGCGACAATCGAATCGATCAACGCCTGAACCGCAACACCTTCATCAACCACAAAGGCCAAATCACGTTGAACTTCAGGAAACTTAGAGATCATTTGAGCGACAGGAACTTGCATCGTCATTAACGCATCTTGTCTAATTTGAAACAAATAGACTTTACCACTCACGCCCATTGGCTTCACCAAAGAGGGGTGCAACTGACCAATCATGCCCACTTCTTTACCATCTTTTACGATGGTTGCAGACTGCCCTGGGTGCAGTGCAGGATGCAAACACGGCTCAAAACGAATGTTCGCCAATTGGTGACTCATACGAATCAACGTTTCAACATCGCCTTTTAAGTCAAAGAAATCAACGAGTCGCTCCTCTTCATCCCAACCAGAAGCGGCAACTTTTCCTGTAATAACCCCACCAAACATAGCTAGCTGAGTCGCTCCCGTTGGATCAGAGTCATTTTTATAAAAAACCAAACCACTTTCAAATAGACGAACCCGAGGTTGTTGACGATTTTGATTATAAGCAACCGATTGCAATAACCCAGAAAACAAGTTGGTGCGCATCGCTCTCATATCATCTGAAATCGGGTTTTTTAATAAAACATAAGGTAACTCAGGCTCTAATAACGTCTGTTTTCCCTCTTCAACAAAACTGTAGGTAATGACTTCATTATAGCCACGCTGTACTAACGCATTTTTTAATGCCAACAAAGATTGCTCTGATTCTGGCAATTCATTTAGCGTCATCGGCGCCAATACGGGCGTTTCTGGCAAGTTATTGTAACCAAAAATACGCCCAACTTCTTCAATCAAATCCATCTCAATCGCCATATCAAAGCGATAGCTAGGAGCGGTCATATTCCAACCTAATTCAGTGGCGGCAATCTCAAACCCTAAGGATTCAAATATCTGTACAATTTTTACATCGTCAATATCAACACCTAAACGAGTTGTAATGGTACTTCTGCGTAACTCGATTACCGAAGGTTTAGGCAGTTCTTCTGCCGAAACAATCGAACGAATCTCACTGACAATACCACCTGCAATCTCAGTAAACAGCTGTAATGCACGGTTTAATGCTCGCTCAGGCAATAATGGATCCACACCACGTTCAAAACGGTGAGACGAGTCTGTATGCAAACCATACTGACGTGCTTTACCCGTAATCGCAAGTGGTGCAAAGTGTGCGCACTCAAAAAAGATACGGGCTGTTTCATTCGTTACAGAGGTAGATAACCCTCCCATAATACCAGCAAGTGCAATCACACCGGAATCATCCGAAATAACCAAGCTATCCTCTTTTAAAATCAGCTCTTTATTATCCAATGAAGTAAATTTTTCACCCGTACGTGCTTTCCTAACCTCAACATCACCTTGCAATTTATCCAAATCAAAGGCATGCATCGGCTGACCCAACTCCAATAATACATAGTTGGTAATATCAACCACCAAATCAATCGCTCGTAATCCTGAACGTTGCAGCTTTTGTACCATCCATAAAGGCGTGTTCGCTTTTTGATTAAATTCCGAAACCACACAACCTAAATACTTAGGACAATCCGCCTGTTCTAAAACTTGAATCCCTTGAGGACATGCTCCCGAAGTGGCTATTTCTACTTCTTTAAAAGGTCTATTAAATGGCGCACCACTAATCGCATGAAGATCTCTCGCCAGCCCTTCAACGCTTAAACAATCAGCACGATTGGGAGTTAAATCCACATCAATCGTCACATCGTTTAAATCTAAAAATGCACGAACATCCATGCCTGTAGGCGCATCATCAGGCAACACATAAAGCCCGTCTACACCATCATCAGGCAATCCAATCTCGGTTGCACCACACAACATACCATGAGAAGGCACGCCACGTAGTTTGGCTTTTTTAATTTTAAAATCACCCGGTAATACCGCGCCTACTTTTGCACAACAGGCTTTCATGCCCTTTACGACATTTTTAGCACCACATACAATCTGAACTGGTTCTGCTTCCCCTACATCCACTTGGGTTACATTTAACTTATCGGCATCGGGGTGTTTTTCCACCGACAATACATGACCGACAACCACATGAGTAAACTGTCCCGCTACGGCTTCCGTACCATCTACTTCTAATCCAGCTAAACTTAATGCTTCTGTTAGTGTATTCGTATCCCAGTTTGGATTAACCCACTCTCTTAACCAGTTTTCACTTATTTTCATTTTGCTAATCTCACCAAACTTGGGTTATTTATTTAAATTGTTGTAAAAAACGTAAGTCATTTTCAAAGAACTGACGAAGATCTTTTACGTTATAACGAAGCATCGCCAAACGCTCTACGCCTAAACCAAATGCAAGACCCGTATATTCATCAGGGTCAATACCAACATTAGTCAGTACCTGAGGGTGTACCATGCCACACCCTAAAACTTCAATCCAGCGACCATCACCAAACAAGTCGGTCGCAATATCCACTTCGGCAGAAGGCTCTGTAAATGGAAAATAAGAAGGTCTAAAACGTGTTTTCAAGTTTTCATCTTCAAAAAATTGACGTAAAAACTCAATCAATAGTGTTCTTAATTGAGCAAAGCTGGCATTTTTTTCAATAATCAGCCCTTCCACTTGGTGAAACATGGGGGTATGGGTTTGATCGGAATCACAACGATACACACGCCCAGGCGCAATCACTCTTAATGGCGGTTTTTTATTCTCCATCGTTCTAATCTGAACACCCGAAGTGTGCGTTCTCAATACCGTATTTTCATTAATATAAAACGTATCGTGCATCGCTCTTGCAGGATGCGTTTCTGGAATATTCAACGCTTCAAAGTTATGCCAATCATCTTCAATTTCTGGCCCCGTTTCAACATCAAATCCCGCTTTTGAAAACAGTGTTTCAATACG
>WFNQ01000030.1 GCA_015488565.1 Thiomicrorhabdus sp. | reverse complement strand
TTTTTATATGAATTTTTGAGGTGTGTCTAACTTCGGCAAGCCAAAAATGCTTATGTTAAAATACGGCTTCTTTTTGGTTTGGTTTTTATTGCGATGTTAGATTCGACATATGACGTTATTGTAGTTGGTGGTGGGCACGCGGGTACGGAAGCTGCGCTGGCATCGGCTCGTATGGGGCTTGAGACCCTTTTATTAACGCACAATATTGATACGCTCGGTCAGATGTCGTGTAATCCTGCGATTGGTGGCATTGGCAAGGGTCATCTTGTGAAAGAAATTGATGCGCTGGGCGGTGTGATGGCTCTGGCGATTGATGAAGCGGGCATTCAGTTCAGAACCTTAAATTCTTCAAAAGGCCCTGCGGTAAGAGCAACAAGAGCACAGGCCGATCGTGTTCTTTATCGCCAAGCCATTCTCTCACGACTACAAAACCAAGATCATTTAACTCTATTTCAACAGCCTGTTGAGGATGTACTGTTAGAAGGGGAGCGCATTCAAGGGGTTGAGACCAAAATGGGTCTTAAGTTTTATGCGAACCAAGTGGTGTTGACGGTAGGTACTTTTTTAGCGGGTCGTATTCACATTGGTTTGCAAAATTATGAAGGGGGAAGAGCCGCCGACGAGCCTGCAAATCAGCTGGCTTTACGTTTACGAGAACTGGCTTTGCCTGTTGGCCGTTTAAAGACCGGAACGCCACCACGAATTGATGCGCGTACGGTGAATTTTGAGGCAATGCAGATTCAACCTGGCGATAATCCCGTTCCAGTATTTTCTTATATTGGTAAAGCATCTATGCACCCTAAGCAAGTGCCTTGCTATATTACGTATACCAATACAAAAACGCATGATATTATTATGGCCTCTTTGGATCAATCCCCCATGTATTCTGAACAAGGTGAAATTGACAGTACGGGACCGCGTTATTGTCCTTCGATTGAAGATAAGGTGATGCGTTTTGCAGACAAAGACAAGCATCAGGTTTTTATTGAGCCAGAGGGGTTGACGACAACGGAGTTGTATCCGAATGGCATATCGACCAGCCTTCCTTATGAAACACAGTTGAAGCTTGTTCGGTCGATGAAAGGGTTGGAACGAGCAAATATTATTCGGCCTGGTTATGCGATTGAATATGATTATTTTGATCCACGAGGGTTGAAGCCCACGTTAGAAACGGAAGCGATTCAGGGGTTGTACTTTGCGGGTCAAATTAATGGCACGACAGGGTATGAAGAGGCCGCGGCACAGGGGTTGTTAGCTGGAATTAATGCGGCACGACGTGCGCAGGATAAAGAGGCTTGGTACCCAAGGCGTGATGAAGCGTATTTGGGTGTATTGGTTGACGATCTGATTACCATGGGAACCAATGAGCCTTATCGCATGTTTACGTCTCGAGCCGAGTACCGTTTGATGCTTAGAGAGGATAATGCGGATCAGCGCCTTACCCCTGTTGCACGTGAAATGGGCTTGATTGATGATGCGCGCTGGGCGGCTTATCAAACTAAGTTGGAGTCGTTGGAAAAAGAGGTCGCCCGCTTAAAAGAGACATGGATTTTCCCCTCTCACCCCGAAGCAAAGAAGGCGGAGACGTTAATGGAGCTTCCTTTGAGTAAGGAGCAAACGTTGTTTGATCTGTTGAAACGGCCTAAGGTCCTGTATTCGGCCTTGTCTGAATTAACGCTTTTTGGAGAAGGGGTTGATGACCGCGGTGTGATTGATCAGATTGAGATAGAAGCCAAATATTCGGGTTATATTGATCGTCAGATGCAGCAAATTGCTAAAATAAAACGTTCAGAATCGGTGGAAATTCCATCCAACCTTGATTTGGAGTCTATTTCGGGCTTATCCAATGAGGTAAAGCAAAAAATCAGAGAGTATAAGCCCGCTAATTTAGGGATGGCAAGTCGTATACAGGGCATTACGCCAGCGGCAATTTCGATCTTATTAATAGCAATTAAAAAATCTCGCTTAAATGGTGGCAAGGGGCCGCAAAGTGCCTAAAATGTTGACATTCCAATTAGAAAAAGGCCTTCAAACGCTTGGTGTTGCGTCGACGCCAGAGCAGGTTGCTCTGTTAATTGAGTATTTAGCCTTGCTCGAAAAGTGGAATAAGGTTTACAATCTGACGGCGATTCGAGATCCGCAGGAGATGTTGGTTAAGCACTTATTGGATAGTTTAGCCACTGTACCTTATATAGAGGGTCAAAGATGGATTGATGTGGGAACAGGGGGCGGACTGCCTGGCATTCCACTGGCGATTATGTTTCCAGAGAAGCAAATTGATTTATTGGACAGTAACAGTAAAAAAACACGTTTTTTGATACAGGTAAAAGCCGAACTGGATTTAAAAAACACTCAGGTAATTCATGATCGAGTTGAAAACTACCAGCCTGCTGAGTTGTATGATGCGGTTATTTCTCGTGCTTTTGCCTCGATGAATGACATGCTAAACTGGACCAATCACTTGTTAAAAGAGGGTGGTGCTTGGTGGGCAATGAAGGGACAAAAAGAGTTTGAAGATTTAACCGCATTACCTGGGCAGGTGAGTGTTCAGGAGGTGATTGAATTATCGGTTCCTGAGCTGGATGCAGAGCGCATGTTGTTAAAAGTAATAAAACAAAGCTAAGGATTATACGTGGGAAGAGTGATTGCAGTAGCAAATCAAAAAGGTGGTGTGGGTAAAACCACCACGAGCGTAAACTTGGCGGCGGCTTTAGGACGTTTAGGCAAAAAAATATTACTGATTGATCTTGACCCTCAAGGAAATGCGACGGTTTCGGTGGGTGTGGATAAAGACCAGTTAAATACCTCGGTGTTTGAGGTATTAGTGGGGGAAGTTAAAGCAAAGGCAGCGATTATCCACGTTGAAAATGCTTGCTTGGATCTGTTGCCCGCGAATGGGAACTTGACGGCCGCAGAGGTTGCTTTGCTGGAAGAGGATATGGGGCCAAAGCGTCTGAGAAAGGCACTTAAAAAAGTGCGCTCACAATATGATGCCGTTGTGATTGATTGTCCACCAACATTGAATATGCTGACGTTAAATGCCTTGACCGCAGCGGATGGTATTATTGTGCCCGTGCAGTGTGAGTATTTTGCATTAGAGGGATTGTCTGCTTTAATGGGCACGGTCGATACCATTCAGGATCAACTTAATCCCAGTTTACATATTGATGGTTTATTGAGAACGATGCACGATCGCCGTAATAATTTGGCAAATGATGTCTCTAACGAGCTGGTGAAACATTTTGGTGTAAAAGTATTGCAGACGATTATTCCTCGCAATGTAAGGCTTGCAGAAGCGCCCAGTCATGGAGAATCTGTTATAGATTATGATCCGTCTTCAAATGGTGCGATTGCTTATTTAGCCTTAGCGAAAGAGTGGATTCGTAAATCAAAAATATAATGAATTTTTTTATCCATGCATCCTTTCGTGTAAAGGTTTTGATACAAAGGTTCAATCTATTGTAAAGACAGTAAAAGGTAGGAAGTTAAGTGGCTAAGAAACGATCAGGAATGGGAAAGCTGGGTATTCATGCCATGATTGGAGCAAAGCAAAAATCAGACAACAGTCGTGCTGATTTGCGCATTGAAAAGGTAGCTGTTGAACAGTTACAGCCAGGACAGTATCAGCCTCGACAGCAGTTTGATGACGCAAGCTTACAAGAGCTTTCGGACTCAATTAAAGCGCAAGGGATGGTTCAGCCGATTGTGGTGCGCCCCTTAAGTTCAGAAAGCTATGAAATTATTGCGGGTGAGCGGCGTTGGCGAGCTTCAAAGTTAGCAGGTCTTGATAGGGTTCCTGTCATTATTCGACAAGCGGACAGTCAAGCCACATTGGCAATGGCCTTAATTGAGAATATACAGCGAGAAGATTTGAACCCAATTGAGGTTGCGATTGGACTAAAGCGTTTGTTAAAAGAGTTTGAACTGACGCAGCAGGCGGTTGCCGATGCCGTTGGACGTTCACGCGCTTCGGTTTCGAACTTATTGAGATTGCTTAAACTTCCTAAAAGTATTCAAAAAGAACTTCATGCTGGAAGAATCAGTATGGGACATGCCCGAGCGATTATTAGCTTGCCTGAATCGGCGCAGAAAAAAACCATTGCGAAAGCGATTGAGCACGCTTGGTCCGTTCGAGAAATTGAAGAAGCGGTTCAAAAGCTACTCATACCGAGTGATGTCGTGAAAGAGGTAAAAGAGAGAGCGATTCCAAATAGAGAAAAAGTGAAGGAGCATGAAGCTTTTTTGGCTCAAAAAACACAAGTGGCTGTCAAAATAAACCATAAAAGCAGCGGGGGGGGGAAAATTGAAATTAGCTATAAAGACCTCAATGAGCTGAATCGTCTAGTGGCTATTTTTTAAGTAAGAATAAAAACTTTTTGAATGGCGAAAGGTAATAGATGGTGTGCTTTTCTAAAAGAAAATCACACTATGTTGTTTTTGGTTGTTTTGGTGGTGAAATAAAATAAAAAATGAGGCGTATTCCCTAGCTTTTGTAGCCATAAAATATTATTATGTCCGCCCATTTAGCTTGAACTTAGATTCGCTAAAAAGTATCATTAGCAGAGTTTGCCATAAGATGACTGAGCCGAATAAAAAAAATAGTACATCTAAGCATATTATTGCACCAAGTCCCGTGGCAAATTACTTGCTGATTGGTGCAGGCTCAATGTTTACGGCAACGGTCATCGCAGGTTTTATTGTTGGCTATGCGCTGGATTATATTTTTGGTACGATGCCGATCTTCTTTTTAGCATGTGGGGTGCTAGGCTTTATCGGAGGTGCGCAAAAAGTACGCCTTTTAACAAGAAGATTGGATCAACAAGCTACTCAAAAAACAAAAGATGAGTCAAATGTTGAGTAAAGTTTTTAAAATTCAAGCGGTTATTGGCTTGGTTGTGGTTGGCGTTTATGCTGTGATAGGGCTTGATTTAGCGATCGGTGCAGCATACGGTTTTTTTGTTGGAATGATGAATATATTAATGTTGAGCTTTACTTTTGGTAAAGCAAATCAACGCGCAGAAGAAGATCCAAAAGCCGGAATACTGATTTTATATATGAGTGCAGTGATTAGATTTGTTCTATTGGCTGTGTTATTTATTGTAGGGTTGTCTTTTCTTGAAGAGAGTCAAGCTTTCCCAGTGGTACTAACCTTTGTGTTAATGCAACTAGGACAGCTTTTCAATCTGAAAGGCAAGCGACGTTTGACTGACTAAGGAGTAGTCCATTGAGTGCTGAAAAAATGGGAACGGTCGAGTATATTCAACATCACTTGACTAATAATAGCGTAGGAGAAGGTTTTTGGACCTTTCACTTAGATACCATTATTGTGAGTGTCATGCTCGGTATGTTAATTATTGGTGTAGCGATGCGCTTAGGTAAGCAATTAGAGACGGGAACTCCTGGTGGGTTTCAGAATTTTGTGGAATCTATCTTAGATTTTGTTTCGGTCAATGTTAGGGATGCTTTTCCAGGTCATAACCCGTTGATCGCACCGCTTGCTTTAACTATTTTCTTGTGGGTTTGGTTGATGAACTTTATGGATTTAATCCCAGTGGATTTATTCCCATACTTGTTTCAGTTGATTACGGGTGATTCTCATGCGTATTTGAAAATCGTTCCAACCACTGATTTGAACACCACGCTTGCAATGTCTTTAACTGTATTTTGCTTGATTGTTTTCTACAGCATTAAAATTAAAGGGGTGTGGGGTTATACTAAAATGTTCCTATTCCACCCTTTTGGTAAGTTCTTTGTTCCAGTTAATATCATCATGACATTGATTGAAGAAGTGTCTAAACCACTCTCTCTTGCCTTGCGTTTATTCGGTAACTTATTCGCAGGTGAACTCGTATTCCTATTGATCGCATTGATCGGTGGAACATTAGCAGTGGGTGCCGCTGCTCTATTCTGGGCACCATTACAGGTTATCCTAGATTTAGCTTGGTTGATTTTCCACTTGTTGGTAATCACATTACAAGCCTTTATCTTTATGGTGCTAACCATTGTTTACTTAGGCATGGCGCATGAGGAAGCTCATTAGTCGCTGGGTTGATAATGGTGGAATAGGTAACCAAGGCTTTGTCTTGGTTGCCAAAAGGGTTTAAGCGCACCTGCTTTAGTTTCACTACTAGGTAAAAAGCTTTTTTAACTTTAACTTTAAACTTTGGAGAAAATCGATGGAAGTAACTGCTACTATGATTGCTGATATCTATGCTGCAACTGCAATTGGTGTAGGTGTAATTTTGGCTGCTGCTGGTTTGGGATCAGCAATTGGTTGGGGTCTTATCTGTGCTAAAACACTTGAAGGGATTGCTCGTCAGCCTGAAATGCGTCCTGTATTAATGACCAATATGTTCATTTTTGCTGGTTTGATGGAATCTTTCCCATTCATCATCCTAGCGTTCGCAATGTGGTTCTTATTTGCTAACCCATTCGTTGGTGCTATGACTGCTGCTTTAGGTGCTTAAGCTTAACGCAATTGTATAAATTAACTAATAACGAATGGCGAGGTAACCACTGTGAACATTAACGCAACGCTTCTCATCCAGATGATCGCATTTATGCTATTGATCTGGTTTGTGAATAGAGTGCTGTGGGGTCCACTTTCAAAGTTAATGGAAGAGCGTCAGAAGAAAATTACTGATGGACTTTCTGCAGCGGAGAAAGGTAAGCATGAGCTTGAATTAGCGGAGAAAAAAGCCAAAGATGTGCTTAAAGACGCTAAACACCAAGCTCAAAATATACTAGGTCAAGCTGAAAAGCGTGGTTCTGAAATCGTAGAAGATGCGAAAGTAAAAGCCACCGAAGAAGCCGGCCGTATAAAAGCTTCAGCCCAGGCAGAAATAGAGCAAGAAGTAAGTCGTGCAAGAGAAGATCTTCGTAAAGAAGTGGCTTCGATTGCTGTTTCAGGTGCAGAAAAAATTCTTAGAAAAGAAATTGATGCAACAAAACATAACGACATGCTAGAAACCTTGGTTAAATCAATCTAAGGAAACACTCTATGGCACAATTAATGACAATTGCTCGACCGTACGCAGAAGGCGTTTACGCTCTTGCGAAAGAAGAGGGTAACGTAGCGACTTGGTCAGAAGAATTAGCGAACTTAGCACTTATCTCTCGAGATGAAGCAATGGCCGCTATGATTAAAAACCCAAAATACAGTGCCGATAATATCGTCGCTGTCTTCACGGAAGTGATGGGGGATAATCTGACAGAGCAAGGTAAAAACCTTTTAAACGCTATGGCTAGTAATAAACGTTTAGCCGCACTATCAGACGTTGCTGAAGTTTTTGAAACTTTAAAAGCAAAAGATGAGAAACGAGTGCGTGCGACGGTTATTTCAGCACAAAACGTAACAGACGAGCAGAAAAAAATATTAAGTGCTGCTTTAAATGCTAAGTTTGATGCCGAAGTAGAGATTTCTTATGAAGAAGATGCTTCATTGATCGGCGGAATTAAGATTAAAGTGGATGATTGGGCCATTGATGGTTCAGCAATTACGCAACTTAACAAACTTGGCGCAGCAATCGCCCAATAATGGAGAGGAACAAACATGCAATTGAATGCCTCTGAAATCAGCAGCCTAATCAAAGACCGTATTAAAGGATTTGATGGTTCAGCTGAGTCTGGCAGCGAAGGAACAGTCGTTAGCATCGCCGATGGTATCGCACTGGTTCATGGTGTCTCAGACGTAATGTATGGTGAAATGGTTCGATTCGACGAGAACACATTCGGAATGGCTCTAAACTTAGAGTCCGATTCGGTTGGTGTTGTTGTCTTAAGTGAATATGAACATATTTCTGAAGGTGACAAAGTCACTTGTACGGGTCGTATTTTAGAAGTCCCTGTCGGACCTGAATTAAATGGTCGTGTGCTAAATGCATTAGGCCTACCTGTCGATGGTAAAGGTCCTGTTGAAGCAAAATTAACATCACCAATCGAACGTATCGCACCAGGTGTTATTGACCGTCAATCGGTTGATGAGCCAATGATGACCGGTATTAAATCGATTGATTCGATGATTCCCGTTGGTCGTGGTCAACGTGAGTTAATCATTGGAGATCGTCAAACAGGTAAAACTGCAATTGCAATTGACGCCATCATTTCACAAAAAAATACAGGTGTTAAGTGTATTTATGTTGCGATGGGTCAAAAAGCATCAACGGTTGCAAACGTAGCTCGTAAGCTAGAAGAGTATGGCGCAATGGATAACACGGTTATCGTTGCGGCAAATGCTTCTGATCCTGCTGCGCTACAGTACCTTGCTGCTTTTGCTGGTTGTGCGATGGGTGAATACTATCGAGATCGTGGTGAAGATGCGTTGATCATTTATGATGATTTAACCAAACAAGCTCAGTCATACCGTCAAATTTCGCTGTTACTTCGTCGTCCTCCAGGACGTGAAGCATTCCCAGGTGATATTTTCTATCTTCATTCTCGCTTATTAGAGCGTGCAGCTCGTGTGAGTGCAGATTATGTTGAAAAATTCACCAATGGTGAAGTGAAAGGTAAAACGGGTTCTTTGACGGCATTGCCGATTATTGAAACGCAAGCGGGTGATGTATCTGCTTTTGTACCAACGAATGTAATTTCAATTACCGATGGTCAAATTTTCTTAGAAACAAGCCTGTTCTCTCAGGGGATTCGTCCTGCTGTAAATGCTGGTTTATCGGTATCACGTGTTGGTGGTGCAGCTCAAACTAAAGCCATTAAAAAATTAGGCGGCGGTATCCGTTTAGACTTAGCACAATATCGTGAATTAGCGGCATTTGCTCAGTTTGCTTCGGATCTTGATTCGGCAACTAAAGCTCAGTTAGAGCGTGGTAAGCGCGTAACAGAATTAATGAAGCAGAAGCAATTCTCTCCATTAAGTATTGCTGAGATGGCTATTTCTTTATATGCGGCGAATGAAGGCTATTTAGATGATGTAGAAGTGGAAAAAGTTTTAGACTTTGAAGCGGCATTACACTCTCATCTTAATTCTGCAAATGCAGATTTAGCGGCTAAAATTAACGTTAAGGGTGACTGGAGTGCAGACATCATTGAAGATGTTAAAGCTTGCGTAGAGTCATTCAAGGCGAATGGCGTTTACTAAGAAAGGAGTAGAGCCATGGCAGGTAGTAAAGAAATACGAGCTAAAATTAGTTCTGTAACAAATACTAAGAAAATCACGAAAGCCATGGAAATGGTTGCGGCGTCTAAAATGCGTAAAGCTCAGGCTCGCATGGAAGCGACAAAACCTTACGTCGAAAAAGTGAAGAGAGTGATCTCTCATGTTGCGGGGGCACACCCTGAGTATAAGCATCCTTATACTCAGGCGCGTGACACCGTTAAACGTGTTGGATTGATTATGATCTCTTCTGATCGAGGTCTTTGTGGTGGTTTAAACTCAAACTTATTTCGTAAGGCTTTGCCACAGCTAAAAGCATGGCAAGATCAAGGTGTTGAGGTTGAGCTTGCTTTAGTTGGTAATAAGGCACAGTCTTTCTTTCGTAGTTACGGTGGAAATATTGTGGCAACCGTTGCTGACTTAGGTGACTCTCCGCATATTGAGGACTTAATCGGTATGATCAAAGTTGTCTTAGACAAGTTTGATTCAGGTGAAATTGACGAAGTGTATTTAGCATCTAATGAATTTGTGAATACCATGACTCAAAATCCTACGGTGCAGAAACTAGTTCCTCTTGCAGCATCAGATGAAACAAAGAGTACGCATTGGGATTATTTATATGAGCCCGATGCGAAGACTGCATTAGATTTATTAATGCGTCGTTATATTGAAGCAACTGTTTTTGGTGCGATTGTTGAAAATGCATCCTGTGAACAAGGTGCTCGTATGGTTGCAATGAAAAGTGCGACGGATAATGCGGGTGAGATGATTAATGACTTGAAACTGTCTTATAACAAGGCACGACAAGCAGCGATCACGGCTGAAATCTCTGAAATTGTTGCGGGTACTGCAGCGGTATAAGTTTGAAAGTTTCAATAAAAGGTTAATGATAATGAGTGGACAAATAGTACAAATTATCGGCGCAGTTATTGACGTCGAGTTTAAAGGTGCTGATTTACCAAATATCTATGACGCGCTA
>WFNQ01000029.1 GCA_015488565.1 Thiomicrorhabdus sp. | reverse complement strand
TTATTAGGCCTTGGGGTGATGGCCAATCATCGTGAGCTTTTAGTCATGCGGGCCTCTGGCTTTTCTATTTGGCAAGTGGTTAAAGTGGTGATACAGGTGGCCTTTATTTTAGTGCTGGTGGTTTGCTTTTTGGGTGAAACGGTGGTGCCTAAACTAATACGTTATAGTGAAGATCTTAAAAACGATTATATTAGCCAAGGGCAAGCCTTAAGGACAGGCAAGGGGATTTGGCTTAGGTCGAAAAAAAGTTTTATCCATATCGGTCATGCCTTTTCATCAAAACAGCTTGCTAAAATCAATGAATATGAATTTGGCAAAGATAATCGCTTGCGCTTGGCGAGAAAAATTGCCTTGGCCAATTATAAAGATAATAAGTGGTATCTATCTAAAGTCGATGAAACGCAGTTTATTTATAAAGATAAAGTCAAAACAGTGCATCGCGATAAAATGATCTGGGATGTCAATGTGCCCACAGAGATGATCTTTGTCTCCTCTAAAGAGCCGGATGAAATGACCTTAAAGGAGTTGGCGAAATATATCCGCTTACAGAAAGAGTCCCATTTGGCCTCAGAAGCCTTTGAGATGAGTTTTTGGCGCCGTATCTTTCAGCCGATAACCACCTCGGTAATGATGTTACTGGCGATTCCTTTTATCTTTAGTGAGCTAAGGCAAACGACCATGGGCCAACGGTTTTTGGTGGGTGCGTCAATTGGTTTTGGTTTTCACGTATTAAATGAGTTTAGTGTGCCGGTGAGTCAAATATATCAAGTACCGCCAATATTGGCCGCCTCGATGCCAACGATATTATTTGCTTTGATTGGGTTGTATTTGACAGTGACGAGGCGTTAATCATGAATATGGCTTTCTGTCATTTAGACCAGTGAACTATGTACTGGCGCATCTTCGTAACGGACTTGAACTTCTGCGTATTCTAAGAAAGATTGAGTTAGTTTTTCGTTTCCGACAGCCATATGTAGCGCTAAGATATGTATGTAGGTCGGTATATTCTTACTCCCGCTTACGCTGTCTCTTTGGACTGCTTCGCCATGTCTAATGCCTTGCACGTCCTCGCATAGGTAAAGTTTTTCCATACGACGGTAGGCAATAGATTGGTTATTAATGCTCCTGCTTAAAGTGCCTGTATATAACTTTAGTAGCACGGTCTCATCAACGCTACCTTGTTCCTGGAGCATTTTTAATGCCTGAATATTGTGAAAATATCGTCGTTGGTAATCACTGACTTGAGTTTCGTTAACCTGATGCACATGCTCATTAGAGGGATTATATTCCTCTATCGGTGTAGGAACCGCAGCAGGATGGATGGTATATAAAGTTGTTTGTGAAGTTCCAGTCATTGTTATCCCTCCTCTTTAATCCCTAAATCACTGGGAGTCGTGTAATAGTGATCCTGGTAGTGCAGAAATATTTCGCTATGAGTTTTCTCTTGGCAAAGATAATATTCCTTAACAGGTAAAAAATAATTATCTTGATAACGCTCTAAATAGATATTGATATAAAGCACCTCATTAGCCAGAGCATGTAGCGCGGCTGGATGATGGATATTTTTACTAGCGCGTAGTTCTTTAACGCTAAATCCATCTTCAATGATCAAATTGCCGTAAAGAGCAGGAAAATGCGCCATCATATCAATGGCTAATTGCTGCAAAGTATGGGCTAAAGCGGGTTCTAAGATATCGCTATGAGGATGATTATAAGTAATCAAATACTCATATTGTTCTTTAGCAGATAACTTTTGTACATGCACAGGAATTTGTTTAGGAAAATATTTAGCATGTCTTTGAAAAATAGGTAAATATTCTTCAAAGCTAAACTCTAACTTGCCTTTACGCAGATGATAAAGGAAAGCATGTGCTATAATATTGAACAAATTCTTTGTTTTCGTTGCTTCTTCGTATTCAACTAAAGGAATACTTTGTACGCCATCTTGTGGTGTAAAAAATGTAACAGCCATCAGACATTTCACCCTTTATGTTCATTATTATTCCATTTTATCAATGGAGGCTTAAGTGAATATTAAATGTGTAAAAAATATGCAAAGAGATTAATAAAAAATCTACCTATTCTTTTTAACTAATTGATTTAAAAGAAAATAAATTTTTAAAGAAGGCTCTTCTCCGGTTGTCTGAGCCTAGAAAGGCAGTGTAATTACTTGTAACTTTTTGTTTAATTTGACTTTCTCAGGATCAAATAACGAAAGGTATTATGAGTATTACCCTGCCAAGCAGTATTTTTGAGCTAAATGGTCAAGTTGTCAAAGAAATTAATGAATCAAGTGATGTTAGTCTTCTTCAAATTCATTGTATTAGAGATAAGCGATATAAAGCAAAGCTAGCTGACGGCTTGGCGCCAGCAACGATTAACCGATACGTTCGACGAGTAGTAAACGATTTACCGCTTTTTGGTCGTAAGTGCCAACTTTCTATCGAGCTTGCTGAAGTAAGACTGAAGGATGGTAAAAGACGTATTGAGGAAGTTAATTTTATTGATAAGGCATCCTATTACACCAAGCGATTTTGTAAGCTCATCAGTAGTCTTTGTCGACATTTGGCGATTCAAGTGGTGGCAAAACATTTCCAAATCAGATGGGAGACGGTAAAGAATATTGATAAAGCCTATCTGGAAAACACCTTACCTGCTTTAAACCCCAGCGACATATCAAGTTTAACGTATATTGGTGTTGATGAGGTCGCCCGTGCCAAAGGACACGATTATATGACAGTTGTTTATGATTTGTGTTCTGGGCAGCTTATTTGGGTTCATGAGGGACGAACAGCGAGTGTATTAACAAAGTTCTTCGAATCGCTATCAGACACTGTTAAATCCGGGGTTTTAGCCGTCGCTTTAGATATGGGACCTGCTTACCAGAAAGCTGTAAAAGATAACCTACCTAATGCTGATATTGTCTTTGACCGGTTTCATGTCATGCAAAATTTCTCTAGGGCAATGGATAATCAACGGCGTGTTGAATTTAGGCGTGCTGACAAAAAATCTCAGTCAATAATGAAAGGTTCTCGGTTTCTATTGTTAAAAAACAAAAAAAATTTAAGTGACAAACAAGTCGATAAATTATCATTCTTGTTAGAAACAAATGAGAACATAAATACTATGTATATCCTCAAAGAGCAGCTACAAGCAATATGGTTGCATGACTCCTTTGATGGCATGCATGACGCCATTGATGAGTGGATAGATATAGCTAGGAAATCCGGTCTTCTTTACTTGAAAAAATTTGCTAAATCATTGGAGCGTTATCGGGTAGGTATTTGCAATTACGCTAAGCACAACCTAACCACTGCCAAAATTGAAGCCGGGAATGTTGCCATCGGCATGATTCGGAAAAGAGCGCGTGGAATTAGAGACACAGAGTACTTTAAGCTAAAAATAAGACAACTTGGTACCAAGGAAGTTGGTTCAATGTTCTACAGTTCAATGACTTAGAGACTCAGACAACCGGAGAAGAGCCAATTTTATTTCGCTAAGTCACTCAAAGACCCATCGGGCTATGTCTTTTCCCCTGTGGCATGATTTCAGTGACAAAGACAAGTCTCTTTTACTTAAAAATGCTGTCTGGTTAAAGTGTCCGGTCGGCTTGTATTTAATAAAACAAGGTGGTGGCGGTTTTGATATGGGCATGTTACTCAGTGGGCACTGCAAGGTTGTTGAAAATGGTAAAATAATCGGAACTATCAAAGAGGGTGAACTGGTTGGTGAGGTGGCTTTTCAAACCAAAGGAGCGAGAATCGCCGATGTGATAGTGACGGATGAGAATACAGAAATCGTCTTTTTTAGCTTATCCATACTAAAAAGAATAAAGAATGAAGCAGCGCTTCATAAATTGATGTCAATAATTCAAAACTCAATGACTGAAAGAATGCAGTGAACCAGAGTCAGCCTTCCAAATGCAAAAAAGGTATTAGACAACGCCTAATGTTGAGTGTTGAGTAGTAATTATTAC
>WFNQ01000028.1 GCA_015488565.1 Thiomicrorhabdus sp. | reverse complement strand
TGTCGGTCACTCACTTAAGGAGTTTCCACATAAATTATCTCTGAATTACCTGATTTTTAAAGAACTTGGGTCTCTTCGAAAGAGGAAAAACAATTCGCTTTTCTCTCTCGGTAAGCCGGCTATTATATAACTGATTCGCTTCTCATGTCAATCGTTTTCTTAAAAACTTTTTCATGAGTCGTTCTTCTATTTAACTTCCGGCCTCGAAGCAATTTAGTGGGCTTCTTTACTTTAAAGCCCTTTGCTTCGGAACGGGGCGTATTCTAACCAATGCGGGGAACAACGCAACCCCTTATCTCTCTTTTTTTACGTTTTTTTGATGTTTTTTGGAGGGCTGAGCGTTATTGCCGGTTTCTGCACTTGTTATCCACATACTTATACACAAATCCAACCGTTCTAACACTTTAACGCCCTCCTCCGCACAATGGAGAAATAGGGACATTTGATTGCTCACTCCACTCCTGTTCTGTATAGGTATGCAAGGCAAGCGCATGAAATGCTGACATTAGCTCAGACAACGCCTTGTAAACAGCTTGATGTCGCTTAACTTTAGAAACCCCCTCAAAATCATTAGAAACCAATATCATTTTAAAATGAGATTCTGGCTCACCGCGTGAATGCATATAACTCTCATTCTCTAAAGCGAGATAATTCACTGAAAAATACGCATCAATTCTTTTTTTAATTTGTGACTGCAACGTCATTTTTTATTCTCCTTTTTTTCATGCTGTGTCATAGTAAACACTCCAGCTAAATTTCCAGACTAAAGAGACTACATAATATTATGACTAACAACACCTTAACATTCACTTTACTCTCATGCATGATTAGCACCCTACTCTTCACTCAACTTGCCAATGCAGCTCAACCTAGTTTCTCATTAAAACCCATGCCTGAATTACAGGATGAGGCAAGCAATCACTTTCCCGGAGATCCCGCAGAACACAAGGCTGTCTATATATTAAACAAAGCAGACCCTGCCTATCAATTAAGTATTTTAAACTCCATTCAAGCCATGATTAAAAAATACGATGATAATGTTGAAATTGCCGTAGTGGTCATTGGACCAGGCTTGCATATCTTGGCTAAAGAACCGAAACGCCCAATTGAATCTTCAACCTATGAACGCATCGCCAGCTTTGCACAAGACTATAATGTGCGCTGGATTGCATGTGGCAACACGATGAACTCCCTTCACTGGAATGACTCCAACATGCGACCTTTTGCAGAGTACGCCGAAGTGGGCGCGGCAGCACTTATGGAACTACAAGAAGAGGGGTTTAAACTCTTAGTTTGGTAAAACTCCCTCTTATATATTAAGCTAACACCCCTTACTGGCTTTTTTGCTGCATCAATAATAGATCAAGCTTTTGGTGCAGAGACGCCATGTCTGCTTCCATGCGTTTTACATATTCATCTTTGACCTGCTGCTCTTCAGCTATCTTTTCTGCATTTGTTTCTGCATCCATTTTCTTATGCTCTTCATCCAACACCTCTACAACAATACCAATCATCATATTCAAAAATACAAAAGCAGAAAAGAAGATAAAAGTAATAAAGTAAATCCAACTCAAACTGTAGAGCGTCATCGCCTCATACATAACATCCGTCCAATCTTCAAAAGTAGCAACACGGAAAAGTGTTAATAATGAAACACCCAAGTCACCCCATAGCACAGGATTTAAATTGGCGTAAAGTAGATTGCCAATAACGGCATAAAGGTAAAAAATGATAAACATTAACAGCGCCACATATCCCATTCTAGGTAACGCTGAAATCAGTGCACTGACCAATACTCTTAATTCTGGGATAAACGAGATTAAACGCATGACCCTAAACAGACGCAGCATCCGAGCGATCATGGCGTATTCTGAATCATCTAACGGAATCAAGCTAACAGCCACAATGATAAAATCAAATACATTCCAGCCTTTTTTAAAGAAATTTTTCAACCTATCTTCTGCCGCCATTCGAATCGAAATTTCTAGCACAAAAAATAATGTCACCGCATAATCCAAAACCCGAATTCCACCATCCACCCAAGGGTTTAGGTCATAGGTTTGAATCCCAATCATTAACGATGAAAAAATAATTACACCAATAACAAATAACTCAAAGACTTTATTATCTCGAACCTTTTGAAATTTTGTTTGAAAGTCATTCCAAGTCATTTTTAACACTACTCCTTAACTATCCTGTTTTATCTACCCCTAAAAACAAGGGTTCTCTTTACTATAAAAAAGGTCATAAAAAAAATTTATGCCATTTTACTGCATTCAAAAAGAAATATAGTTGTTAAAATACTTTGTTAACTTTTTTACATGAAAATAGGACAAGTGATATGGCAAAAATTACATTGGTCGGCCAAGGAGAGTGTGAATTTGATGGTCAATTTTCAATGCTTGAAGCGTTAGATGAGAGCGGATTTGATGTTCCTTACAGTTGCCGAGGTGGAAACTGCGGCGCTTGTACCGTACGTTTAATTTCTGGCAAGGTTGAAGAAATTCAAACACCCGCCTATGAGTCACGCAAAGGAGAAATTTTAACCTGTAGCGTTATTCCCACGACAGATGTGGAAATTGAGCTTATTTAAAAAAATAACAAATATGTACTGAAAAAAAAGCCCAGATTTACTGGGCTTTTTTGCATTCAAATAACGTAAAACCTAATGCGACGAGTGATTAGGATCCCAATCAGTCAACGTATACTCCGCGCCACAATATGGACACTTAGCCTTTCCCGTTAGCTCTATGGGCAAAAATACTTTTGGATGTGAATTCCACACACTCATATCTCGTGTGGGGCAGTGCAATGGCAAATCTTTGTACGTCACATCATAATGTGATTTTGCATTGGTTGAGTTATTACTCATTTCAAGACTCCTTAAGCTACGTTCGTTAACCAGTTTAAGTGGGCTGGTGAGCGACCATGAACGATATCAAAATACAGTGATTGTAATTTTTCAGTAATTGGCCCACGAGACCCCGCGCCAATTGGACGATTATCCAGTTCACGAATAGGCGTCACTTCTGCGGCTGTGCCAGTAAAAAAAGCTTCATCTGCAATATATACTTCATCACGTGTAATGCGCTTTTCAACCACCTCAATACCTAACTCTTTAGCCAAGTGCATAATGGTTTTACGGGTAATGCCATCTAAAGCAGAAGTGAGTTCAGGCGTATACAAAACACCATCACGAACCATAAAGAAATTTTCACCCGACCCTTCTGCTACAAAGCCTTCGGTATCCAATAACAGCGCTTCATCACAACCGTGACTAATGGCTTCTTGCAAGGCCAACATCGAGTTCATATAAGAACCATTTGATTTCGCTTTGGTCATGGTTATATTCACGTGATGACG
This sequence comes from Thiomicrorhabdus sp., assembly GCA_015488565.1. Taxonomy (GTDB): domain Bacteria; phylum Pseudomonadota; class Gammaproteobacteria; order Thiomicrospirales; family Thiomicrospiraceae; genus Thiomicrorhabdus. The sequence continues at coordinate 4,053 of WFNQ01000028.1, read as the reverse complement.
AGTATATGAAGAGGTCGCTACCTTAATTCCACGGGTTAAATTTTCCTCCCCCATGTACGCGCCCCACTCCCAAGCCGCAATCATCACGTGTACTTTTAAGTTGTCCGCTCGCAACCCCATACCTTCTGAACCGTAAAAAGCCATTGGACGCAAATAGGCCGACGTTAAATTATTTAATTTAACCGCCGCTCTCTGCGCTTCATTAAGCGTCTCTTTATCAAATGGAATATCCATATTCAAAATTTTAGCTGAATTAAATAGACGATCAGTATGCGTTTCCAATCGAAAGATAGAAGTACCTTGCTCAGCTTCATAAGCACGAACACCCTCAAAGACACCCATTCCATAATGTAATGTATGAGTTAAAACGTGTACTTTCGCATCACGCCAAGGAACCATTTCGCCATCTAACCAGATTAGACCATCTCTATCAGCCATTGTTTGCATTGAAAATACTCCAAAAAATCGATTCAACAAATAAATTAAGAGCGATATTCTATCCTAAACAACGACTTATTATCCACCTATTCAACTCTAAAAAACAAAAACAACCACATCCGATAGGGGAAATTACTTGAAATTTTAAATCATTGCGCTAAAATCACTCCTTTGGATTTTTAATCCTCAACAGGAAAAGCAACCATAACGTATAGGGTTCAAAATACTCTATCTTGGTTGCTTTTTTGTTTTTCAAAGTAAAGACGAAGAATTAAAGCCAATCTTACAAGCCATTTTTAAAAGGATCAAACAACATGTCAACGCAACTAATGAACACTTACGCGCGGCTACCCGTTACCTTTGAAAAAGGCCGTGGTGCCACGCTACAAGACACCGATGGAAAAACGTATTTAGATGCCTTAAGCGGCATTGCCGTATGCAGCTTAGGGCATTCACATCCCGCCATTTCGGATGCGATTTGCCTACAAAGTAAAACCCTAATGCACACATCAAATCTATATCAAATCCCCAAACAAACCGAGCTTGCCAGTCAACTTATTAAGCTCTCTGATATGGATCGAGTGTTCTTTTGCAATTCGGGGGCTGAAGCCAACGAAACCGCATTAAAAATTGCCAAAAAATATGGCCATCAGCAAAACATTGCCCAGCCCACCGTGGTTGTAATGGAGAACAGCTTTCATGGTCGTACCATGGCAACCCTTTCTGCCACAGGCAATCCAAAAGTACATGAAGGTTTTACTCCTCTCGTTGATGGATTTATTCGAGTTCCATTTAATGATGTGAAAGCCATTCAAGCACTCTCTAACAACCCAAATATTGTCGCCATATTGGTTGAGCCGATTCAAGGTGAAGGAGGCGTTCACATTCCAGAAACCGGTTATTTAGCGGAACTTAGAAAAATATGCGATACCAATAACTGGTTACTGATGCTGGATGAAATTCAAACTGGCATGGGGCGTACTGGCGAATGGTTTGCATTTCAACATGAGTCCATCGTACCCGACGTCCTAACCCTTGCAAAAGCACTCGGTAACGGGATGCCAATTGGCGCTTGTTTAACCAAAGGAAAAGCATCAGAAGTACTTGTCCCTGGAAACCATGGCACTACGTTTGGCGGAAACCCCTTAGCGTGTGCCGCAGGTTTAGCGGTCATCAATGTACTGGAGGCCAATCATTACATCCCATCCATTGCCAGCAAAGGCGATAAACTGCTTAAACAATTTAAAGAAGCATTAGTCAATCAAACGGGTGTACTCGATATTCGTGGTAAAGGCTACATGATTGGTATTCAGCTCGATCGTCCTTGTGGCGAACTGGTTGCGACCGCTCTAGAACAAGGCTTACTGATCAATGTAACACGTGGTGATACCATTCGTTTACTGCCCACGTTTGTCATGAGCTCTGAACAAACCGATGAACTGGTGAATACACTGGTTGATATTATTCAAAACTTTTTAAAATAAATTTTTCTCCCCCCCTTACTCAAAAAAGTATAAATAGAGTAAGGGGGGGGAAGAATTTAAACAATATAAAGACAATCCATATGACTGTTAGACATTTTTTAACACTACAAGACCTTACCCCTGCCGAGCTAAATGCTATTATGCACCGTGGCAGTGAACTCAAAGCCATGCAAAAAGCGGGTGAGATTTTTGAACCACTTAAAAACCAAACGCTTGCCATGATTTTTGAAAAATCCTCAACACGCACACGCATCTCATTTGAAGCGGGCATGACACAGCTAGGTGGCCACGCCCTATTTCTCTCTTCTCGAGACACGCAGCTTGGACGAGGAGAACCCATTGAAGACAGTGCCAGAGTCATTTCCAGCATGGTCGATGGCATCATGATTCGTACTTTTGGGCATGATATTGTCACCACCTTTGCACAGCACTCATCCGTTCCTATTATCAATGCCTTAACCGATGATTACCATCCCTGCCAACTGTTGGCCGACATGCAAACCTATCAAGAACACCGTGGCAGTATTCAAGGCAAAACAGTGACTTGGGTTGGTGATGGTAACAATATGTGCCACTCCTATATTAATGCCGCCGCACAATACGATTTTAAATTACGAATTGCCTGCCCTGAAGGCTATGATCCCAACATGGCGTTGGTAAACCAACATAAAGACCGCGTTGAAATTGTACGCAATACCTTAGATGCCGCAGAAAATTCACACTTAATCGTAACCGATGTGTGGGCAAGCATGGGGCAAGAGGAAGAGCAAAAACTCCGTGAAAAAGCATTTGCAGACTATCAAGTCAATCAACAAGTCATGCAACAAGCGGACAAAGACGTTTTATTCATGCACTGCCTGCCTGCTCACCGTGGTGAAGAAGTCACCGCCGATGTCATTGACGCAAAAGACAGCGTGGTATGGGATGAAGCCGAAAATAGACTGCATGCTCAAAAAGCACTGCTTGAGTTTTTAATGGCACAAAAATAACCCCCCTTTTTTTCAAAAAGAGAATTAAGCGAGTTGATAATAACTCGCTTCCGTTAACAACCGATTCAACTCAAATAACGGCAAGCCCATCACGCCAGAATAGCTGCCGTTAATATGCGATATAAATTTTGCCCCCTCCCCTTGAATGGCATACGAACCCGCTTTTCCAAACGACTCTTCAGTCGCAATATAAGCCTTTATTTCGGCTTGACTCATCGCTTTAAACTGAACCCGTGTTTTGCACATGGCCGAAAAGACCTCACCATCAAACACCACCGCCACGCCACTTAAGACCTCGTGTTCTGTTCCTGATAGTTGTGACAACATTGAAAATGCATCCGCAGCATTTTTGGGCTGACCAAATACTTTGCCATGCAACACCACAGCCGTATCACTGCCAATGACCCAAATCTGTTTTCCAGCCACTTTATTAAAGCCCGACAAGGCTTTTTCAATCGCCATTCGCAATACATACGATCGGGGGACTCATTGGGTAACGCCACCTCTTCAATCGGCGCCTGAATCACGTCAAAACTCAGCCCAAGTTGTTGCAACAACTCTTTTCGCCTAGGGGAGGAAGACGCCAAAAATAACGTGTTATCGCATTTGGTAAATGTTGTTTTCATAAAAACCTGCTATGATTCCAGAATAAAATAAAGGGAGTTAATCATGGACATTATATTACCGAACCACACGCCACAACAGCTTGAAGAGACCTTTGAGGCCAAGTACCTCTACGACCATTCCCTGTTCTCGTTAATGGCCGAACCCACCGACTTGCCTTGGTTATTAGTCATTCCCAAGCAGGATTTAACCGATATTGACTATGTTGAAAAACTCTACGGTGCAATACACCAGCTGATTCATACTCTACAAGAGGCAGGCTTTGGCCCACATTTTAATTTAGCCAAATTAGGCAATCAAAATCCGCATTTACACATTCACATTATTTTTAGAACCCAAGAAGATGAAGCTTGGCCAAATCCAGTTTGGTGTCATGAAGGGCTAAAACCGTCTGAAGAGATGCCTTTAACATTTAAAAACGTACTTAAATCCTACTTTAAATAGAGGCACTTTTTTTACAATACCCAATCAAATAGTTGTGCAAGGTGCAAAGACTTTTGACCACCAAAGTCTTGAAT
>WFNQ01000027.1 GCA_015488565.1 Thiomicrorhabdus sp. | reverse complement strand
TGTCGGTCACTCACTTAAGGAGTTTCCACATAAATTATCTCTGAATTACCTGATTTTTAAAGAACTTGGGTCTCTTCGAAAGAGGAAAAACAATTCGCTTTTCTCTCTCGGTAAGCCGGCTATTATATAACTGATTCGCTTCTCATGTCAACCGTTTTCTTAAAAACTTTTTCATGAGTCGTTCTTCTATTTAACTTCCGACCTCGATGCAATTTAGTGGGCTTCTTTACTTTAAAGCCCTTTGCTTCGGAACGGGGCGTATTCTAACCAATGCGGGGAACAACGCAACCTTTTTTATCTATTTTTAAGATTTTATTTTTTATTATCAGAATACAGGCTCTTTAATATCGGATTTATCACTATAAAGTAGATATTTCACCCGTGCTCCATTGATATAAATACCAGTTCATCCATAAACGATTAACCACAATGGCAATATCCCGCTCAGCACGAAGTAGGTTTCTCTGAGCATCCAGTAAATCTAAAATATTTCGATTACCGGTACTTAAGCCATTCTCTGCTGCCACAAGTGCTTGCTTGTTTGACTCTAAAACATCCTTTAATGCGGTCAATCTTTTTTGATTATGTTGCGAGCTTTCGATTGCATTTTGAAGACTGGCCATTAATAACAGCTCTTTTTGTCTTTTTAATGCCATAACCTGATTACTTTCAGACCGTGCTTTACTCACAGCAGCCTCTATTTTACCGCCTAGATATAAAGGTACATTTAATTTTAATCCAATTTTGGCAGCTTGTGCATCGTCATAAAAATAGCCATCGCTCTGATTATTTACCACCGCACCAAATGCTTGAACTACGACTCCATCTTTGTTTCGCTCGTACTCCATCTGCTTACGGCTGGCTAAAATTGCTTGTTCATAGCGTAACAGAGCGGGATGTTGCCCAACTAACTTAAGTAAATCACGATCCTTAAGTACTAAATTAGTCGTTTTGGACAAAAGAAGGGGGGGGGGAAATTTTGATAAATCAATGGAAAGACCCAATATGGCCTCTAAATCAATCTCTGTAATACGTAACTCTTGCTCTATTCGAATCAAATCTGCTCGATTACGATCCAAACGTGCCTGTATATCTGAAATATCATTTAAGTCTTGATAGCCAATGGTAAATCGCTGTTGGACTTGTTCCATAATTTCACTAATGGATTCAAAATCTTTTTGCAAAAATAACTGTTCTGCTTTTTGCGTCCAATAATTAAAATAAAGTGTTGAAATTTTTAACCACAGATCCTGTTTTACTTCTTCTAACTGTAATTTACGCTCTAAAGATTGATATGAGGCAATACTAGAACGGTCTTCTCTATCGGGTTGATAGAGTGGGTAAGAAGCCTGCAACTGGCTTGCCGTTCTTGCATAAGATTGCTTTTCCATCCAAGCGTAACTTAACTCCGATTGAAAGCGTACATCTGGCTTTAAAAAAGAGTCCATCACTTTTTGATTGTTTAGGGCTGCATTTTTTTGTGCAAGTGCATATTGAATCGCTGGACTATTTTCTAAGCCGAGCACAAACAAGCGCTGTAGTGATGGCTCTTGAATAGCAGTGGAACCAATGGCATTATTTGCACATGCTAAAAAAGGCAACAATAAGAATCCAACAATAAGACTCAATTTTTTCTGACAGGAATGATTAATATAAAAAGTTTTCATTTTTCCTCTCCTGTATTTTTTTGATTTTTAAACAGTCTACGCTTATACAGAATATAAGTTAAAACGGGAATGAGCAGCATCGATACCACGGGAGCCGAAATCATACCTCCAATCATCGGAGCGGCAATGCGCTTCATTACTTCTGAGCCTGTTGTTGTGCCAAACATAATGGGCAGTAACCCCACCACAATTACACTCACAGTCATCACTTTTGGACGAACACGCTGAACCGCGCCCACCATAATGGCGGCAATCAACTCTTTAGGATTATTCAAACGACCCTCTCTTTCTGCTTCTTTAATCGCCTGTTTAAGGTACATCAACATAATGACCCCAAACTCTGCAGCAATCCCAACCAGAGCAATCATGCCCACGGCCACTGCAATCGAATAATCATAATCTAGCCACCAAATAAACCAAACAGAGCCTAATAAAGCGAATGGTAATACACCTAAAATCATTAATGCCTCTGTGATATCCTTAAAAATAATATAAAGCAATAAAAAAACAATCAGCAACGCAAACGGAACTACAACTTGCAATGTTTTTTGAGCTTTTATCAAATACTCATATTGCCCTGTCCACTTTAGACTGTAACCTGCTGGCAAATTCACTTTGTCATGAATAATCGCCTTTCCTTTTTCCACATAGCCTACCAAGTCAACGCCCTGATTTAGATCCACAAATGTCCAACCATTTAAACGCGCATTTTCAGACTTTATCAGTGGGGGCCCCATTTTAATCATGACATCGGCCACTTGCCCCAACTGAATCGTTTGTCCTGTTGGAGTAATCAACGGTAACTGCTGTAGTTTTTGAACAGAATCTCGCCATACCTGAGGGTAACGTAAGTTCATGGTATAACGCTCACGGCCTTCCACATTGGTTTGCAAGGATTTACCCCCGACAGAGGTGGATAAAATATCAGCCAAGTCTCCCATATTTAAACCATAACGCGCCATATTTTCACGATTTGGCAAAATATCAATATAGCGCCCGCCTTCAGCTCGGTCAGAATAAACCGATAAGGTTTCTGGCAACCCCTTTAAAGCCCCCTCAATCTCTTGACCTACTTTTTCAATTACCGCTAAATCATCTCCTGATATTTTGATGCCAATAGGGGTTTTAATACCCGTTGATAACATATCAATACGCGTTTTAATCGGTTGCACCCATGCATTGGTTAATCCAGGAAACTTAACTGCCTCATTAAACTCTCCAATTAATTTTTCCAGCGTCATCCCTTCCCGCCATGTTTCTTTATCATAAAATTGAATGGTGGTTTCAATCATGGTTAAAGGCGCAGGGTCGGTTGCGGTATCTGCACGACCGATTTTGCCAAAAACGGTTTTAACCTCGGGAAAGCTTTTAATAATCGCATTGGTTTGTTGCAATAATGCTTGAGCTTGACCAATTGATAAACCTGGCAAGGTGGTGGGCATATAAAGCAAATCCCCCTCTTCTAGTTCAGGCATAAATTCCGACCCCAGCTGTTGCCATGGATACATTATTGTTGCCAACAATACAAAAGAAATCAGCAACACCGTTTTGGGCCAAGCCAATATCCGAATCAATATTGGACGATACCCTGCAATACAAACCCGATTAATTGGATTTTTTGACTCATTGGGTAGCTTTCCTCGGATAAAGTACCCCATTAAGACGGGAATTAAACTAATGGCCAAACCTGCTGCAACCGCCATCACTAATGTTTTGGTTAAAGCAAGCGGGGTAAACAACCTGCCAGCCTGCTCTTGTAGTGCAAAAATAGGCACAAAACTCAATGCAATAATTAACAGCGACAAGAAAAGAGGCAAACCAACTTCTTTCGAGGCATTTAACACTAACGTCCAATGCTGTTCACCCGTTGCGTGCTCTCCTGTTTTTTTAAAGTGACGCTCCAAATGTTTATGGGTATTTTCAATCATAACAATGGCGGCATCCACCATCGTACCAATCGCAATTGCAATCCCCCCTAAACTCATTATATTGGCAGAAACTCCCATTTTTTCGAGAATAATAAACGCGCCTAAAATCCCTAAAGGTAACGATAAAATCGCCACAAATGCAGAGCGTATGTGCATTAAAAAAAGCAAGCAAATCAGACCTACAACAATCATCTCTTCAATTAATTTATTGGTTAGGGTTGCAACAGCACGATCAATCAAGCTGGCTCGATTATAAACCTCTACAAACTCAACTCCCTGCGGCAAACTCGATTTAAGTGTCTCCATCTTTGCTTTCACAGCATCAATCACTTGCAATGCATTCTCGCCAGAACGCATGACAATAATGCCACCAACCACTTCACCTTCACCATTTAACTCGGCAATCCCACGACGTGATTGTGCGCCTAGTTTCACGGTGGCTATATCTTTGAGTAGAATCGGCGTATTATTTTCTGAAAACAATCCCACTGGAATTTTTTCAAGATCTGATACACTGGACACATATCCCTTTAATGCCACCATGTATTCTGCTTCGGCTTGCTCAATCACCGAAGCACCCATCTCAACAGAACTTTGCTGTATCGCCTGCTGAACTTTTTTTAATGAAATTTGATACGCCCGTAATTTATTTGGATCCACCGTCACTTGGTACTGTTTAATCATACCGCCAATAGCCGCCACTTCGGATACCCCCGAAACAGATTGCAGTTCATACTTTAAAAACCAATCCTGAAGACTTCGTAACTGAGCAAGATCATACTCGTTGCTTCGATCAACCAGCGCATATTGATAAACCCACCCCACACCCGATGCATCGGGTCCAAGCGTGGGTTGCACTCCTGCAGGTAAAAAACCTTTTACTTGACTTAAGTACTCTAAGACCCGAGATCTTGCCCAATAGGGATCCGTTCCATCCTCAAATAACACATACACATAAGAGTCACCAAAAAAGGAGTACCCCCGCACGGCTTTAGATTTGGGTATCGACATCATCAAGTTCGAGATTGGATAAGTCACTTGATCTTCAATCACTTGAGGCGTTTGCCCTGCAAAAGGCGTTTTGATAATGACCTGAACATCGGAAAGATCAGGAATGGCATCCAAAGGAGTATTTTGTAGTGATAACCAACCCCATGCTCCCATGGCAGCACTTAATAACAAAACCAATACCCGATTACGAATAGAGTACGAAATAATATGATTAATCATCTAATCGACTCCTTTAATGGTTATGTTCTGCGGGTGGTGGTGTTTCTCCAGCCGACATTAAGCGCCGTAGATTGGATTGAATTTGACTCTCTGAATCAATCAAAAACTGGCCTGAAATGACAATTTTTTGTCCTGCTTCTACACCTGATAATACCTCAACAATCCCTTTTGTTTGAATTCCCGTGGTAATTTCAACCACATCAAACTCACCACCTTCTAACTGACGAACCACTCTTTGCGTCTTGCCATCATCAATTACGGCTTCGAGCGGAATCGCCAATACATTTAATTTCCCCCCCCCATAGATTTCAACATCCATAAACATATTCGGCTTTAACAAATGCTGTTCATTGAGAACAGGCAAACGAACTTTTAACGCCTGAGTCCGAGCATCGGTTAAGGGGTAAAGATACTCAATTTGACTCTCCCAGCGCTGTGCGGGAAATGCTTGACTGGTTAAGTTCGCCGTCAATCCTGTTTTAACCCAGCTCTGTTGAAGCGGTAAAATTTCGGCCTCAACCCATACAGTGGATAAATCTGCAATCGTCATTAATTCAGTTTTGGGTTGAATATACATGCCCTCTTGAACAGCAAGGGCTGAAACTACGCCATTTTGACTGGCATAAATTGGAAGTTTATTAATGGTCTTATTTTGACGCTGAATTTGCTTAATCACCCCTCGGCTAACGCCTAACAACTCCAATCGTATTTTGGCTGAAGCCACCAAAGAGTCTGCGGACTTTCCTAAGCGTTTGCGATTATGCAACGCTAATAAAAAATCTTGCTGTGCTGAGACAATTTCTGGCGAATACAAGCGATATAATAACTGACCCTTTTTAACCGAATCACCCAAGCTGTGAACACTCAAGTCGCTAATCCAGCCGGATGCTCTTGGGTGCACATGAATGACCTTAGAGTCATCCAAAACCACCTTACCAAAGGTAGGAATATAACGCCATAAAGTGGTTTTTTGAACCTCCGCAGTACGGATGGCTAAACCTTGCTTTAGACCATTTGCCCCACCTCCTGCCGAAATTTTAGGTGCGCCAACCGATGCTTGAATTTTTTGCTTAACCAGATCCATACCACAAATAGGGCAGGTACCTTCATGGTCTCGAATGATTTGAGGGTGCATAGGGCAGACATATTTATAGACTGCAGTGGATTCACTTTCTAAAAGCGCAATTTCAGACGCATGATCGTCCGAATCATCATGCCCCGCATGAGAAACAGACTCTGTTGCATTCACGGGAAAAGAGTAAATGATTGCCAAAAACAAACAAGACAATACCTTTAAAGATAAAAATTTCATAACAAAAACCTTTTTAAACGAATAAGACCAATTCAGACACAAACTCCTGCATTGCTAATGCGAATAGAATTTATAACGAACTTAAACTTGCCAAAAAAATTATGAAATTTTAGGGGGACGAAAATCGAGAAAAACAGGAGCTTTTTGTAATTGTGAAGGCACAAAAAGAGGGGATATTTTAGCCATATCCTGAATATTAATAGGCTCTAAATGAACACCAACTAATGGTGAATTAATTTTATGACAAGCACTCTCATCACATTGACATTGGTCAAAACAATTTGAACAATACTCACTGTCCATTTTTTGAACACCTGCTTCTAACTCCATAGAAGAGCAACCATACACTAAGCGTTCTTGGTGTTGTTCTTGATGTTGTTCTTGATGTTGAATAGGAGAAGCATTTTCTTGCCCTAAAACAATTTGTTTCACACTTAACACGCTCTCATTTTGAGCATTCAAAAACACAGTTGCTCCTACCCAAGAGGAGGACAGGGCAGAAAATAGAATTAAAAAGGCCATTAAAAAGTGTTTCATGATTTCCATTATAACGTCATATGAATAAACTTTTAAACAAAATACACCAGAAAAAATAGGTCAGCTTATATGTTTTCAGAGTAAGCAACTACTTTCGTATCCAATGATTTTTTAGCAATATAACTTGCCATATCGGCTTGTTCAATCACTTTTTGAACACTTAGGGAGTCCTTATCCATTTTAGCCAGCCCAATACTGACACCAATGGTTAAAACCTCTCCTTTCCAATCAATACGAGTAGACTCTATTTTTCGTAAAATTCTTTTTGCAACTAACATTCCAACATCAATAGAGCAATAAGGGAGCAGTACTGCAAATTCATCACCACCTAAGCGTGCAACCAAATCATACTCTCTGCGCTCACAACTCAAATGCTCTGCTACCGCTTTCAAAACGGTATCCCCAGCATGGTGTCCATAAGTATCATTAACAAACTTAAATTTATCCAAATCTAAAAACAGCAATGAGTGCTCTTTATCACTGTTAATGGTCTCTTCCCATAAAGAGTTTGCCTCCCTTTCAAAAGCACGGCGGTTTAACAGATTCGTCATTGGATCATGATTGGCTTCCCACGAAAGGTTTTCTAAATTACGATGCAATCGAGCATTTAAAAGGTAAACCCCTCCAATTAAGGCCAAACACCCCAAAAAGATAATAGAAATCCATAATACCGCTCGGTTAAGCTGTTCAGTTGCAACGTGCTCAATACGATTCAATGGGATGGTTATTTCAAGTGCTCCTAATAATTGGTGCTGTTTCCATGATTTTCCAAGTGGAACGCCTGCCTGCTCACGAAATTTTTTAATATTCTCCGTCGTTTCATAATGATTATGACAAGCGACACAACTTGCTGAAGTTGCCGAATCGGCCGTTAAGTAACGAAACACATTCATCCCATCAACCTGCTCAATACGAAAAATCGGTTGCCAATCAATCGGGCCTTCAGGATTCTCCTGATCTTGTGCCTCAAGCTGAGGCCATGCCCACTTTAAAAAATCACTTGAAAGCCCCTGAGATGGCTCAATATTCCAACGACTTACGGGGCGGTAATGAAATAGATTCGCTGTGTTTTGCTCCGTTGCTCTCCCTAACGCTTTTAAAAATTGTGCAGGGATAGGAATGAATCCTTCATGAAGTTCTGAATCCACATGAGAGCCGTAACCATCACTTTTTAATTTAGCAATTGCCACATCAGAGTAGACAGAACGCGCTGTTTTTGCAAAGGTACCTACAATTTTTGCCACTTCTTCCGCTTGTTTTTCAATAAAAAACTGCGTGGTATCCCGCACAACAAAAATAGCCAACGCGCCTACGACAAAAAAACTCAGGACTAAAATCAATATCATTTTTTTTCGTTGTTGTACCACGTAGCTCATCTACTGAATCCTTTTAAAATCAAATCGACAACAGATCTATTAGCTTATAAAATCTTAAAATCACACTGTCTTGCTTGTAACTGTGATATTAAGGTTAACTGCTCCTTCAAAGGCACAGATACCTTCATGACTACTTGTTGAGTATAATCTACTTCAAGCACCAAACCACCCAAACATTCAATCCAATAACGCACTTGCTGCTCTACAGAAAAGTCACAACTTAACCAAACTTTTACCATTGCAACCTGTTGCTCTGTCACCAAAATAGACATCACTTCTTGAGCCGCTTGGCTATAAGCGCGTGTTAAGCCACCCGCCCCTAATTTAATTCCACCAAAATAACGAACGACAATAATCATAACATCCCCAACCTGTTTGTGGCGCAATACATTCAAAATCGGTTTTCCTGCTGTACCAGATGGTTCTCCATCATCACCCATGCCAGCATTCAAAGCACACGTTGGATCACCAATCATATAAGCCCAACAGTGATGACGTGCATCTGGATATTGTTTTTTTACCTCAGCCAACCAAAACATGCCTGCTTCACGTGAAACAATGCTTTTAGCATAAGCAATGAAACGGCTTTTTTTAATCACAATCTCTGTAGAAGCCTCATCAAGTGGAATCACATATCCCATAAAAAATTATTTACCAATACAAAAAGAGGTGAAAATACGGCCTAATAAATCATCCGAAGTAAAACGACCTGTGATTTCAGACAACGCTTGCTGTGCCAGTCGTAAATCTTCAGCCAAAAGCTCCCCCGCAGCAAAGCCTTCTAGCTGTTGTTGTCCACTTTCAATCCAGGACAATGCAACTTTAAGCGCCTCTAAGTGCCGCTTGCGAGCGATAAAAACGCCTTCTTCTGTTTGTGAAAAGCCCATTTCCGCTTTAAGATGCCCTTTAAGCAAATCCAGCCCTTGCTGGTGTTTTGCCGACAACCAAATGATTGTACGCTGGGTCTCCAGTTCAATTTCAATCTTTGGTTCCTGCTGAATCAAATCAATTTTATTACGCACTAACGTGACTGGAATATGAGCCGGCAAACGCGCTAAAATAAGTTGGTCTTCTCGGTGAATTTTCTCCCCCGCTTGCAGCATAACCAATACTCTATCAGCACTGTCTAAAGCTTTCCAAGCACGTTCAATGCCTATTTTCTCCACCTGATCGGTTGCCTCTCTAACACCAGCCGTATCTAAAATATGTAATGGCATTCCATCAATATGAATCTCTTCTTTTACGATGTCTCTTGTCGTCCCTGCAACATCCGTCACAATCGCGCTTTCTCGGCCCGATAATGCATTTAACAAGCTCGATTTTCCCGCATTTGGACGACCCAAAATAACCACCGACATCCCCTCTCTTAATAGAGCGCCTTGCTTCGCGGCCTCAAATACTTTCTGTAGCCGATCCCAGAGAGCTTGTAAATCACCAGCGACTTTGCCATCTGATAAAAAATCAATTTCCTCTTCTGGAAAATCTATCGCGGCTTCAACGTAAATACGTAAACGAATGGTCTCTTCAACCAGCGCATTCACTTCACGTGAAAAATCGCCCTGCAACGAACGCATTGCAGAACGTGCTGCTTGATCCGAAGACGCTTCAATTAAATCCGATATGGCTTCTGCCTGAGCAAGGTCTAACTTATCATTCATAAAAGCTTGCTTTGAAAACTCTCCTGGTTCAGCAAGCCTAGCACCCAACTCAACCACTCGATTAAGCAACCAGCGCAAGACAATCGGGCCACCATGCCCCTGTAGTTCTAAAACATCCTCCCCTGTAAATGAATTTGGATTTGGAAAATACAATGCAATCCCTCGGTCTAATACTTGCCCCTCTTCACCCAAAAAATCACCATAGTGAGCATAGCGAGGTTCAGGAAGCTTGCCTAAAATAGCCTGAGCAATCTCAACCACCTTACGGCCTGAAACCCGAACAATTCCAACGCCACCACGGCCAGGCGCTGTTGCAATGGCCGCAATCGTATCCACATTATCAAATATCATTACTCGTCCTAATTTATCCAAAACGCCCAATAAAAAACGCCCAATAAAGGGCGTTTTTTAAAAGAAAACTCAATATACACTTTAGTCTAAACGATCGTCTTATACACCGTTGTATTCATCTCAGTAATAAAGGTTTTTTCCGAAAACAAAGCAATACGCTTATCCAACGCCTTTTTAGAAGAAAACGTCATCTCCTCCTCTTCACCATTCACTTTAAAAGATAAAACATACAATGGTTTTGACTCTATTTCAACTGTTGCGGCTGTATTTTCAGCATGAGCTACTACCGCATTGGACTCTAAAGGCAAGTAACCCGCTTTGCTTTTATAACAAATAGGCGTACTGCCATCCGCAACTAAAAAATCCACTTTCCCATACATAGGGTGATCCTGACCAAGTTTTTGATAAGTTAACTGCATCTTTATTTACCTGCTCTCTCTTTTGCTTTTTCCTTCTCTTTTTCTTTCTCTTTTGCATCAATTTCATCAATTTTCTTAGTGATATACCACTGCTGAGTCACCGATAAAATATTGTTTACAACCCAATAAAGCACTAAACCTGCAGGGAAGAAAATAAAGAAGACAGTAAAAATAATCGGTAAGAACTTCATTACCTTTTGCTGCATTTCATCCATCATCGCAGAAGGATTCAGCTTCTGTTGAATAAACATCGTTAGACCCATCACAATCGGTAAAATATAATAAGGGTCCGTTGCAGATAAATCTTGAATCCACAATATAAACGGTGCATGGCGCATCTCTACCGAATATAGCAACACCCAATACAGTGCAATAAATACCGGCATTTGAATCAATATAGGTAAGCAACCGCCTAAAGGATTTATTTTTTCCTCTTTATACAGCTTCATCATTTTTTGCTGGAATAGGGCTTTATCATCCCCATAATTTTCTTTTAACTGCTTCAATTTAGGCTGAAACTTCTTTAAACGAGCCATAGAACGGTAACTCGTTTCTGACAACTTATAAAAAACCAGTTTAATCAAAACGGTGAGTAAAATAATTGCCACACCCCAGTTACCAACGACGCTGTGAATCTTATCCAACAACCAAAATAAAGGCTCAGCCAAAATGGTTAAAACACCATAATCAATGGTTAACTCTAAGCCTGGTGCAATATCCGCTAAGACATCTTGTTTTTCTGGCCCGATATAAACAGAAGAGGACAAGACTCCTGACTGCCCAGCGTCAATCGCCATCATTGGCTCAACCACTCCTATAGCATAACGCCCTTCTGTTAAAGGTTTTGCGTAGTAAGTATTTTGAGCCGTTTGGCTTGGTACTAATGCGGTTAAGAAATACTGCTGAATCATCGCTGCCCAACCACCCGTGACCATACGACCTGAAACAGGCTGAGTCATTAAGTCATCAAAAGAGTGCTTAACATACTTATCCTCTGCATTAGGGTCATACAACACCGGTCCCGTGTAGGTATACATCATAAAGTTCTCATCGGGATTATAACGATTACGTACAATTTGAGAATACATACTTCCCGACCAAACTTCATCACTTTGGTTATCTACTTCGTAAGCAACATCAATTAAATAACTCTCCTTTTTAAAGGTATAACTTTTTGTAACCGTGACGCCATTTTCTGTCCAAGTTAATGGCACAGTTAATGTGTCACCAGTCATCACATATTCTGTTTTAGAGGTTTGATATTGTGTTTTATGCGTTGGTGCAGGTAATTTAGAATTAGGCTGAGTGGCCAGCCCATTTTGAACCATATAAACCAAAGGACCCGAGTCACTCAATAATTGAAATGGCTGAGAGTGGTCATTAGAAGCACCATACTCCAATAATTTTGCCGAGCGAATATCTCCACCAACCGTATCGATAATAATCTCTAACGTGTCGGTCTTTACATGAACTCTTTCACCTTGAGAAATACCATTTTGCAATACAGGAACAGCACTATTATGCACGCTACCCAGATTTGCACCAGGAACATCCGAAGCACCTGACACAGAACTTCCTGACGAGGTTATTGACGTAGCATTTGCAACAGGCACTTCTTGTGCCGCACTTGCTTGTACCGTTGCTTCCACTTTTGCCGATGTAAACTGCATCCATTCAAGCCACATCCACGTTAACGTGAATGCCAGCGCTAACCACCAAAACGATCTCATATTCATTGAAAAACCTTTTTAAAGCCTTAACTAAAGAAATCATACAACGATTTCTAATGATTAAATTACATGCGATCTTTTAGATCACTTTTTTTAATTTTACGAACAAGGTGTAAAAAACTTTTATGCAAAATCTTATTATCAATATCTTGCATGCCCTTTCGTCCTAAAACGACAATATCATACCCACTTAGCTCTTTCTTATGTAGCCGAAATGCTTCTCTTGCTAATCTTTTTATACGATTTCGCCAAACGGCACGCTGCAGTTGTTTTTTCGCTATGGCGAGGCCAAGTCTTGGATAAGAGCGCTGATTTGGTCGAACAATCAATGTCCAATTACGGTTGCCAAATTTCTCAGCATTTGAAAATACGTGTTGAAAATCGCTAGGTTTTAGAATACGAAGGGGTTTTGAAAAACCATTTTTAGGCTTATTCAAAATAGAAGAAGGGGGAGAAGATTCTGAGTGAGTTGATAACCCATTGTTTGAATTCATTAACTCACCAGAATTTAGATTTGGGCGTACCATCAAGTACACTCAAAAACTATACAGCTAAGCGCTTACGTCCTTTCGCACGACGAGCAGCTAAAATTTTACGACCATTTTTAGTCGCCATACGAGCACGAAATCCGTGTGTACGGGCACGTTTAATAACGCTAGGTTGAAATGTACGTTTCATGTCACTGAATCCTTAAATATTTTCTATTCCGCTATCCGGAAAAACGGGAATTATATAGAGTAATCAACAAGAAAACAAGAAAACATCTTAAAAAAATAACGAATGGTTAAAATCCATTTGGTAATGCCACATACGCCACCACCAAATACCGTCCAAATTTGCCTAATGTTACCAAAAATAAAAATAATAAAATATTAACCCTAAGAACCCCCGCAATCAAGGTCAAAGGGTCTCCAATAATAGGAACCCAAGCAAACAAAAGACTCCAAACGCCTAATTTACGAAAACGCTGTTCTGACCTTTCAAATTCAGCTTCCGAAACCTTTAAGACATGGCGCTGTAAAAAAGTGCCTCCTAAAAAACCAATACCATAGTTCGCCAAAGAGCCCAGTACATTACCAATTGTTGCCACAACAACTAATACGACAGGGTTTATTTCAGATAATAACAAAGCGACCAGAATCACTTCCGAGCTCATCGGTAAAATGGTTGCCGCTAAAAAAGCAGAAATAAACAACCCTAACACGCCTAACTCTGTAAAAAAACCCATCCTTTCTGCCCTCAAATTCAAACCCAAAGCTAAGCAAAAACACATCATCATTAAAAAAAAACAATAATTGTACACTCATATATACAACCGCAGAAAATAACTTAAAATCAAACAGTTAAACACCAATAAACACGAGTTATCCACAGGCGATATGCACAGAGTTATCCACAGACAACCTATTGTTTTAAAGTTATTCACAGGTATACTTATTGAATTGTCATCTTAAGTTACTTTAAAATAACCTAACTACCTGTAAGGATACTGCTTTGTCAACACTGTGGGCCCAAAGTCTTAAACACCTCGAAAATGATCTCAATGATCAACAATTTCATACGTGGATCCGTCCTCTTCAAGCCATTGAAGAGGAATCTGCAATTCGCTTACTCGCGCC
>WFNQ01000026.1 GCA_015488565.1 Thiomicrorhabdus sp. | reverse complement strand
ATTTGCATCATTGGTACAAGCCGCAGCACCTTTGAGTGTTCCGGGTGCGACAACGGTTAATACCGCTGAAGCAAAAAAATTGTGGGATTCGGGTGCAACCTTTATTGATTCTCGTAAAAAAGAGGATTGGGAAGATGGTCATATTGCCAAGGCCGTTCACTTGGATCGTGGTGATCGCAAAAATTATACTCGTGAAAAGGTAAGTAACATGTTTAAGAAAGACCAAGCTTTGGTGACTTATTGTTATGGCGAAGTGTGTACGCGTTCATCTCAGATGGCGGCAGATTTAGTGAGCGTGGGCTATACTAATGTGTATTTTTATCGTGGTGGTTTTCCGGCATGGTCTTTTGCAGGACATCCGATTGAGAGTAAATAAGCAACATTGTTCTTAGTTGGCCTATTTATGGGCGAATTAGAGTATTAAAAAAGCCCTACGGGGCTTTTTTTGGTTTTAAAGGTTTGTTTCGTTTTTCTTGGCGGGAATGTCTTCCTCATCGGCAACAAATTTAAGGACATTGCCGTTTATGCAATAGCGCTTGAAAGTAGGGGGTGGGCCATCATTAAAGACATGGCCTAAGTGAATGCCTGAGCTGGCACTGCGTACTTCAATGCGTTCCACGCCCAGTGTCTTATCAACGTGAGTGGTGATCGCACCCTCAACAGGGTTAAAGAAGCTTGGCCAGCCAGTGCCACTTTTAAATTTGGTATCACTTCTGAAGAGTTTGGCGCCTGTGATGGGGTCGACAAAATAACCGGGTCGTGTTTCATCTAAGTGTGAGCCGGTAAAGGGGCGTTCCGTTCCCTCTTCAAAGGCAATTCGTCGTTGCTCTGGGGTGAGTAAACGTTGCCCTAGCCACTGCCAAAATCGTGTTTTATCACCGTTATAGCCTGTGTAGCGAGAGACCTCTTTTCCTTGTTCAAACAGCACAATGGTCGGGGTGGCAAATAGGGGTTTTTCGAGTGACCATCCTTTGGGTGGGTTTGGATTTAATGTGGTGGTGATGGCGACTTCAGATTGCCAATGGTTCAATATTTCTTGTTTAAATTTCTCGCAGTATGCGCAGGATTCCGCTTCAAAAACAATCAGTTGCCGTGTTTTGTTGAGTTGTGTTCCATCTAAGATGGGGTGAGGCTTGAGTTGTGAATGGTTGCTTGGGTAGGCAACACTCGTGCCACCGAGTCCGCAATAGCCATTCGGGTTCTTTTTAAGGTAGTCTTGATGGTAGGTTTCGGCGGTAATATAGGTTTTTAAGGGTTCAATTTCGGTGGTAATGGCAGGATAGCCTGCTTGAGTTAAAGCGGTTTGGTAAATGGCTTTGGTTTGCTCTGCGATCTCTTTTTCAGCTTTGGTTTGGTAGTAGATGGCACTGCGATAATTGCTACCAATGTCGTTTCCTTGGCGATGACCTTGTGTTGGGTTGTGGTTCTCCCAAAATTGAATGAGCACGGCTTCTAGTGAAACGATTTCAGGTTGATAGGTCACTTTAATCACTTCGGCATGATTGCGTGCTTGGGACTGCCCTGATTTAATTTTATTTTCTAAGGTTAAAATCGCTTGATAATCGGCATTTGGATCATCACCATTGGCGTAGCCACTTTCAACATTTATGACGCCTTTAAGTTCCGAGAGGCGTTTTTCGGCTCCCCAAAAACAGCCCATACCTAATACAATACTTTGGGTTGTCTTTTGAGAGGGGGGGGAAGAATTTTCGGAACTCATTGTTAACTCCTTGGCGTGGGTTGTTAAGCTTAGGGTAAATAAAATAAATAGGGTCGCTAAAAATGAGAAAAGCGTTATTTTTTGAAACGGCTTTTTTAAAATAAAGTGAGATGGCATGATGTGTCAATCCTTTGGGGTATTTTAGAGTCTATTCTATAGAGAGCGGAATATATTGTTAAAAATTTCATTATATTTAGACACAAATCCTTACATAGAAACACGGGCCTAGTATAACCATTTGAAAAACCTAGGGTTTTCTAGGTTCTTACACTATTTTTCACGTTTCTATGTAAGGATTTGGGTTAGATTTTAAGCTGGGCTTAACTTAATTTAACATTGGCTTGTTGTTTGCTGTAAAGCTTTTTATTGGGGCTAAATGATTAGCTGAAAGTTTGTTTTTTGTTGTTAGGTTATCTCTATAAGAGCTTGAATTGTAATGAAAAAATGTCGTTTTTTTATTGTCTTGCTAGGTGTCGTTTTTTTGACAGCGTGTTCTCAGTCGCCACGTTACAGTAGCTCTGTTGGTCAAAAAAAAATACCGGTATCCTCTGGTTATCTAACGGATTCATCCGGCATTCATCAGCAACTTATTAAGCAGTTTAAACGTTGGAAAGGTACGCCGTATCGTTATGGTGGCACTACGTTAAGCGGGGTGGATTGTTCGGCATTTGTTCAAAATACCTATCATGTTAAGTTTAAAAAGAAAATTCCACGTACAACAAGAACCCAAATTAAAGTGGGTAAAAAGGTTAAAAAATCCCAATTAAAAGTAGGAGATATTGTCTTTTTTAAAACGGGAAGAAATTCACTGCATAATGGTATTTATATGGGCAACTCAACGTTTATGCACGCCTCCTCCAGTAAGGGGGTGACGATTTCAAATTTAAACAATCGCTATTGGCGTAAAAGGTACGTAACTTCAAGGCGTATTTTGTAATGAATTTTAGGCTAAATAAACCGTAAGAACAGGGATTGTGACTAGACATAAAGGGGGTAATCAAGTAAAATCCGCACTAATGAATTATGGTGCCTTTTAGCACTTTTTGCTTTTAACGGAGTATGTGGTGGAGATGACTAAAGTCATTTAGCAAACTAAAAAAACGGAGTGAGCCTTTCAATGGGGGCTGGCTCCGTTTTTTTGTATGTACTATTTAAAAGCAATAAAAAAAGAGTTCTTTGTACGAAAAATATGAATTATTTTTTTCGTGCCTGTCTCGTGCAAAGGCCTCAAAAAAAACATAACGGTTAGTAGACCCAAATCACTCGGATGGAAAAATCAATGACACAAGCTTTGCTGGCTTTAGAAGATGGCACTCTGTTTTGGGGTGTTTCATTAGGTACAGAAGGGGAGACGACAGGAGAGGTCGTTTTTAATACCTCGTTAACAGGGTATCAAGAGATCTTAACAGACCCTTCTTACTTTAAACAGATTGTGACCTTAACCTACCCTCACATTGGAAATGTAGGCGTGAATACGGAAGATGAAGAGTCTCCTCGTATTATGGCGCAAGGGCTTATTGTTAAAGATTGTCCTACGCTGATGAGTAACTTTCGTGCCGAAAAATCGTTGCCAGATTATTTAAAAGAGCAAGGCGTGGTGGCGATTTCGGACATTGATACTCGTAAGTTAACACGACTTCTTCGTGCTAAAGGCGCTCAATCTGGTGTGATTGTGGCTGGTGAGTCAATTGATGCGGAGGCCGCCGTAGCGAAAGCAAAAGCTTTTAGTGGCCTAAAAGGGGTGGACTTGGCTCAAGAAGTGACTACGCCTGAGAGCTATGTTTGGACTGAAGGGTCTTGGGAATTGAGCAAGGGTCATGCGGATTGTTCGGCAAATGATGGTTTTCATATTGTGGCCTACGATTACGGTGTGAAGCGTAATATTTTACGAATGATTGTGGATCGTGGTTGTCGATTAACCGTTGTGCCAGCGAAGACCTCGGCCGATGAGGTGCTGGCCATGAACCCTGATGGCGTATTTTTATCGAATGGCCCTGGCGATCCTGAGCCGTGTGATTACGCGATTACTGCGATTCAGCAGATATTGAAAACCGATGTACCTGTGTTTGGGATTTGTTTAGGACACCAACTGTTGGCACTGGCCAGTGGTGCAAAAACACTTAAAATGAAGTTTGGTCATCATGGAGCAAACCATCCCGTACAAGATTTAACAACTAAAAAAGTGATGATTACCTCTCAAAATCATGGCTTTGCTGTGGATGGTGATACGTTGCCTAATCATTTGGTGGCGACGCATCTATCTTTATTTGATGGTACGTTGCAGGGTATTTCACGTACCGATAAATTGGCATTTAGTTTTCAAGGGCATCCAGAGGCAAGCCCTGGACCTCATGATGTAGCCCCTTTATTTGACCAATTTATAGATAATATTAAAACCGCAAAAAATGCGTAACCGATAACAATTAGGAAAAGAGTAATGCCCAAAAGAAGTGACTTAAAAAGTATTATGATTATTGGCGCTGGCCCTATTATTATCGGTCAAGCCTGTGAATTTGATTACTCTGGTGTTCAAGCGTGTAAAGCCTTAAAAGAGGAAGGTTACCGTGTTATTTTAGTGAACTCAAACCCCGCGACGATTATGACGGATGCGGAAATGGCGGATGCAACGTACATTGAACCCATTGAGTGGCAAACGGTTGAAACCATTATTGCGAAAGAGCGCCCTGATGCCATCTTACCTACGATGGGAGGACAAACCGCCTTAAATTGTGCCTTGGATTTGAATGCGCAAGGTGTGCTTAAAAAATACAATATTGAATTGATTGGTGCCAATGCGGATGCGATTGATAAAGCAGAGAACCGTGATCGTTTTCGTCAAGCGATGACGAAAATTGGCTTGGATATGCCTGTTTCAGATGTGGCTCATAATATGGAAGAGGCGTGGAAAATTCAGGAACAAGTTGGCTTTCCGACGGTCATTCGCCCCTCGTTTACCTTAGGTGGCTCGGGTGGAGGTATTGCTTACAATAAAGATGAATTTGAAAAAATTTGTAAATTTGGATTGGATCTTTCGCCCACCAAAGAGTTGTTGATTGAAGAGTCGATTGAAGGGTGGAAAGAGTATGAAATGGAAGTGGTTCGTGATTGCAATGATAACGGCATTATTGTCTGCTCGATAGAGAACTTAGATCCGATGGGCGTGCATACGGGAGATTCCATTACGGTCGCGCCAGCACAAACCTTAACCGATAAAGAGTACCAAATCATGCGTAATGCCTCTTTAGCGGTATTGCGTGAAATTGGGGTCGAAACGGGAGGCTCTAACGTACAGTTTTCTGTTCACCCTGAAACTGGACGAATGATTATTATTGAGATGAATCCTCGTGTGTCTCGTTCGTCGGCATTGGCGTCTAAAGCGACAGGTTTTCCCATTGCAAAAATAGCGACGAAGTTAGCCGTTGGTTATACGCTGGATGA
This sequence comes from Thiomicrorhabdus sp., assembly GCA_015488565.1. Taxonomy (GTDB): domain Bacteria; phylum Pseudomonadota; class Gammaproteobacteria; order Thiomicrospirales; family Thiomicrospiraceae; genus Thiomicrorhabdus. The sequence goes on along the minus strand of WFNQ01000026.1, from coordinate 5,814 downwards.
GCTTTCAAATGACATTACCAATGGGGCAACGCCAGCCTCTTTTGAACCAACCATTGATTATGTTGTGACGAAAGTACCTCGCTTTACGTTTGAGAAATTTCCACAAGCGGAAGAACGTTTGTCGACTCAAATGAAATCGGTTGGTGAAGTCATGGCGATGGGGCGTAACTTTCAGGAGTCCATTCAAAAAGCATTGCGAGGTTTGGAAACGGGTAAAACGGGCTTTGATGAAATTATGCCGTTGGCCGCCATGGATGAGAAGGAGATTAAAGATGTCTTGCGCCAAGAGTTACGCAACCCTGGTTCTGAGCGCTTATGGTATGTGGCCGATGCGTTCCGTGCGGGCTGGGACTTAGAGGCTGTTTTTGAAAGTTGTAAAATTGATCCTTGGTTCTTGGCGCAAATTAAAGAGCTGGTTGATATTGAAGACGACGTAAAGCAACGTGGTTTAGACGCGTTAGATGAAACGTATTTGCGTAACCTTAAGCGTAAAGGGTTCTCAGATAACCGTTTGGCAAAACTGCTTAATACCGATGCGGCCTTTATTCGTAAGTTTCGTCATACGTTAAATATTCGCCCCGTCTTTAAACGTGTCGATACTTGTGCCGCAGAATTTGAAACCTCAACCGCTTATTTGTACTCAACGTACGATGAAGAGTGTGAGGCCAATCCAACCGACAGAGACAAAATTATGATTTTGGGCGGAGGCCCAAATCGTATAGGTCAAGGAATTGAGTTCGATTATTGTTGTGTTCATGCTGCCATGGCGCTAGGTGAAGATGGTTATGAAACCATTATGGTGAACTGCAACCCAGAAACGGTTTCAACGGATTACGATACCTCAGATCGTCTGTATTTTGAACCACTTACCTTAGAAGACGTGCTTGAAATTGTCGAGGTAGAACAGCCTAAAGGGGTCATTGTTCAATACGGTGGACAAACCCCATTAAAGTTGGCAGAAGATTTAGAAGCCGCAGGCGTTCCTATTGTTGGAACCTCGCCAGAGTCGATTGATATTGCAGAAGATCGTGAACGTTTTCAGAAAATTTTAAATGACTTAAATCTGTTGCAACCGCCTAATCGTACTGCAACGTCTTCAGACGAAGCAGTTGTTTTAGCCAAAGAAATTGGCTACCCATTGGTGGTTCGTCCCTCTTATGTATTGGGTGGGCGAGGTATGGAAATTGTGTATGACGAAGCCAATTTAGTTCGTTATATGCAAGCGGCTATTGATGTATCAAATGATTCTCCCGTCTTATTAGATCGCTTTTTAGACGATGCGGTTGAATTGGATGTGGATGCGATTTGTGATGGTGAACAGGTTGTGATTGGTGGCATTATGGAGCACATTGAGCAAGCGGGAATTCACTCGGGTGATTCGGCTTGTTCTTTGCCTCCGTACAGTATTTCGAAAGAGATTCAAGATCGTATTCGTGTTCAAGTGGCGGACATGGCAAAAGCATTAGGTGTGGTTGGGTTGATGAACACTCAGTTTGCCGTTAAAGGGGATGATATTTATGTATTAGAAGTCAACCCTCGTGCATCCCGTACGGTTCCTTTTGTGTCCAAAGCTATTGGCTATCCCTTGGCTAAAATTGCAGCACGTTGTATGGTTGGACAGAAGTTAGCCGATCAAGGGTTTATCCATGAAATTGCACCGATTAATTTCTGTGTGAAAGAAGCGGTCTTTCCCTTTATCAAATTTTTAGGCGTGGATCCGATTTTAGGGCCAGAAATGAAATCAACGGGCGAAGTCATGGGCATTGGTGAAAATTTTGCTCAAGCGTACGCAAAAGCGCAGTTGGCCGCAGGAACGGTTTTACCGAGTTCTGGTACGGCTTTTTTAAGCGTGCGTAAAGCGGATCGAGTTCAAGTGGTTGACTTAGCAAATCAATTGATTGCAAGAGGGTTTAACATTGTCGCAACACGAGGCACCGCCGCATCATTAACCGAAGCGGGAGTGGCGTGTGAGATTGTGAATAAAGTCACGGAAGGTCGCCCTAATATTGTTGATTCAATTGTGAATGAAGAGATTGTTTTGATTGTGAATACCTCGGATGGTTCGGGCAGTATTCAAGATTCTTCCAGTATTCGTCGTGAGGCGTTAATGCATAAAACATGCTACACCACAACGATTGCAGGTGCGTTTGCAACGGTCGCAGCCATGGATTATTTGGAAGGCCAGCCCGTTACTTGTCTACAAGACATTCATTAATATTTTTTAACAAAGCAAAACGCCAAAGTAGGTGAAAATTTACTTTGGCGTTTTTGTGTCAGAAATGAAAACAAAAGGATTGAAGTCATGCAAAAACATCCTATGACAAAAGAAGGCGCAGATGCGCTACAAGCCGAATTAACGAAATTAAAAAAAGAGGACCGTCCTGCGGTGATTGAAGCCATTGCGACGGCAAGAGATCATGGTGACTTAAAAGAGAATGCAGAGTATCATGCCGCACGTGAAATGCAGGGGTTGATTGAGGGACGTATTCAACAAATTGAATCGGTGTTGAGTTTGGCACAAATCATTGATGTGACGAAGATGACTCACTGCGGTAAAGTTATTTTTGGTACAACGGTGACCTTATTAAACATTGATACCGATGAGGAGGTCACTTATAAAATTGTAGGGCATGAAGAGGCGGATATTAAGCAAAATAAAATTTCAGTGAACTCTCCTGTTGCCCGCGCATTGATTGGGAAAGAAGAGGGGGATGAGTGCGTTGTGATGGCTCCGGCCGGTAATATTGAGTATGAAATTATAAAAATAGACTATATTTAAGTGCTTTGCACGAAGGAGGCGTGCAGAGGCCTTTATGTATTTAAAAATAAGGAATTTTTATGTTGTTAAAGGCGTCAAATAGCGTTGATAGAGTGGCCTCGTTTATTATTTTTTCAATGGCTATTTTATGGGTAACAGTGGGCTATTTTGTTGCTCCAGTGTTATTTTCAGAATTGCCCTCTAAACTTGCTGGAGAGGTAGCTGGTCAGTTATTTTATTTTTCAAGCTTGCTTCTGTTAGTAACGCTTATTATGGTGTTAGGCGTATATATTGGTATTGAGCAATCGCTTCGCTCTATTCGATCATTGGTTGCCGCGCTGTTTTTTGTCTGTTTACTGCATTTTTGGATCGCGCCTTGGATGGCGGAGATAAAAGAGGCTTACCCATTGGGTTTAGAAAAAACTTCTGTGGACTGGGAACTTTTTTCGACCTTACACGGGGTTTACCAGTTATTTTTTTTAGCGGTCATTGTTTTGTTACTATTTTGGAGTCTTAAAAAAAGACCTTAATGGCTTACATTAAAAAAAGAACGATAAATAAAGCTTATAAGTGTTTAGTAATATTTAGTGCTTGTTGAGTTGCTATTTGAAAATAAAAGCCTCAAAATTGATTATTGAAAATAATTACAACACTGGGGTTCACTACAGATGAAAAATTTAACATTAAAAGGGTTGTTTATTGCTGCGATTGCCACGACGTCAATGAGTCTTCAAGCAGCAGATACTTATCAATTATGTATTGAAGATGCTACGAATGTAATTGATGTGGCAGTCAAAAAAGGCTCGGATGCGGCGCAGGCGGTTGAACAGAAAGTAGATGTGGCTACTTGTATGAGTGAGTTAAGTAAAATCGAGGCAAAATATGCGGATAAATCGGCTGGATTAAATCCCTCCTCTGTGATGACACCTGCTGATCGCGCTAAATGGGCTGCGTTGTTTGATGCGGTGGATGCCAAGCAATATAAAGGTGTTCGTTACCTTCAGGCGGTATACTACCGTTAGTGGCTTATCTTGTGCGTTTTGCTTTAGTATATTTAAAAACCAGTCACTGACTGGTTTTTTTTGGTTTTAGCATTCATTTTTTCAAATTATTACACTATTTTTCACGTTTCTATGTAATGATTTGGGTGTTTTTTAACGCTTAAATTCAACAAACTTAAGGGGGGGGGAAGATTTTTGGAACCAAAAAATATATTTGAATCAGCTTATGTGTGCCTGATTGAATCGGATCTCGATCATAAAATTCATTTATTAGCGCAACTGCAAGAGGAGTGGGCTTTGGTCGGCTTTGATTTTACGCCGTTAAAAGTCATTCATCGAATTGCAGACCCTGGACGCCCGGCCAAGCCAGAATTAGTCTCTCCTAAAGCATTACCCAAAAGACGTTTAGGGTCTCCTGAGGGACATGCCGCGCTAATGCATGCGATTGCCCATATTGAGTTTAATGCGATTAATTTGGCCTTGGATGCGATTTATCGTTTTCAGGGTATGCCTATGGGCTTTTATGTGGACTGGCTTGGTGTGGCAGGTGAAGAGGCGTTTCATTTTCAGATGGTTCGGGAGCACTTATCTCGTTTAGGTTATGAGTATGGTGATATGCCAGCGCACGATGGTTTGTGGATGACGACTTATGAGACGGATTATGATCCATTGATTCGAATGGCATTAGTGCCAAGAACACTGGAAGCGCGAGGGTTAGATGTGACGCCACCTATGATTCAAAAATTACGTGCCATTGGGGATAAACGTGGGGTTGAGATTTTAAAGATTTTATTGCGTGATGAAATTGGACATGTTGAAGTGGGAACGCGCTGGTTTCGTTATTTGTGTGATGAGCGAGGCTTAAACCCTTTTGTGACCTTTCAAGAGGTGATCGAATCTAATTATCATGGTGATTTACGTGGCCCATTCAATTATGAAGCTCGCGAAAAAGCAGGGTTTTGTGCTAAAGAGATTGCTTGGCTTAAGGGACTTAATGAGGTAAAAAAGAGAAAATGAAATCCCTTCGTTTTGGTATTGATTTAGGAGGCTCTAAAATTGAGTTGATTGCTTTATCGACCGTTGGAGAGGCGAACTCAAGTAGCTTGCAAGAGTGTAATAAGGTTCTTTATAAAAAACGCATTGAGACGCCAAAAGGGAATTACTCTGCGATTATTCAGGCAATGACCTCTTTGGTCTTGGAGGCGGAAGCGACTCTGGGTCAAAAAGGTTCTGTGGGGGTTGGTATTCCAGGAGCGATCTCTCATAAAACAGGACGCATTAAAAATGCCAATTCAACGTGCTTGATTGGCCAAGATTTACAATCCGATTTACAGGGGATGTTAAATCGACCGATTAAATTGACGAATGATGCGAACTGTTTTGCATTATCCGAAGCGATGGACGGTGCGGCAAAAGGCGCTGATGTCGTCTTTGGTGTGATTATTGGTACGGGGTGCGGCGGTGGTCTGGTGATTCAAAGGCAGATTTTAAATGGTGTAAATGCCATTGCTGGGGAATGGGGACATAATCCTTTGCCATGGGCAGACGAAAAAGATCATTTGCAGCCATGTTATTGTGGCTTAAAAGGCTGTAACGAAACCTTTTTATCGGGCAGTGGATTTGAAAGCCATTATCAACGTCGAACGGGTGAACAAAAAAGCGCGAAAGAGATTGTGGCACTCAGTCAACAGGGAGATGTCACAGCATCGGATTTATTAAACTCGTATACGCTTTGGTTGGCGAAAGGGTTGGCCAGTGTCATTAATCTAGTTGATCCTGACGTGATTGTTTTGGGCGGAGGCATGTCCAATATCTCTTCTCTTTATGCTGACGTACCTAAGATTTGGCAAAACTGGGTGTTTAGTGATCAGGTTAATACCTTGTTGTTGCCTCCCAAATACGGAGATTCAAGTGGTGTTCGAGGCGCGGCATGGTTATGAAAGAGGTTACTTCTTTTGCTGCGTTGAATAAGTTAAAAGCAACCGAAAAAGGGCTGTTAATTTTATTTGGTGGGCAACATTGTTCGGTATGTCATCGTATCAAACCCAAGCTGAT
>WFNQ01000025.1 GCA_015488565.1 Thiomicrorhabdus sp. | reverse complement strand
TTGATGGCTTTGCCGATTACGCTCCGCCTCCGATGGGACGCGAAACTGAGACCCGTTTTGTAAAAGCAGATGAAGAGAAGCTAACGGGGTTTATCTTTAAAATTCAGGCCAATATGGATCCCGCACATCGAGATCGTGTTGCGTTTATGCGAATTGTATCGGGTAAGTATGAAAAAGGGATGAAATTCAAGCATGTTCGCATTGGTAAAGAGGTTAAAGTAGCCAAAGCCATTACCTTTTTAGCCAATAAACGTGAACAGGCCGAAGTGGCGTACCCTGGGGATATTATCGGACTGCACAATCACGGAACCATTAAAATTGGTGACACCTTTACCCAAGGCGAATCGCTTAAGTTTACGGGCATTCCCAACTTTGCCCCCGAGCTGTTTCGACGTGCGCGTTTAAAAGACCCCATGAAAATGAAAGCATTGCAAAAAGGGCTAAACCAGCTCTCAGAAGAGGGGGCAACCCAGCTTTTTAAACCGGTTTTGAATAATGATTTGATTCTAGGTGCGGTTGGAATTCTTCAATTTGAAGTGGTCGCACAGCGCCTAAAAGATGAGTACAACGTAACCTGTTTATTTGAACCTGTTAACGTCAACACCGCCCGTTGGGTCATTGGTGAAAAAGCCGAAATTGAAAAATTTACTGCCAAAGTGCGCGAAAATGTAGCTTACGATGCGGCTGATTTATTAGTGTACATTGCGCCAACGCGCGTCAATCTATCCTTGATTGAAGAACGCTGGCCAAACCTACAGTTTGTTGCAACGCGAGAGCATTAATACGTTACCTTTAAATAATTTATCCCCCCTTAAAAAAACCACGATTCTCGTGGTTTTTTTGTTTTTATGGAAAGCATCTCTTGAAATCATTGGTATTTATCCATATATTCTAAGGCATAGAAAGATTTTTTAGGAGTACACTTAAGATGATGGATAAATTTACTTCTCAATTCCAGTCGGTATTGAGCCAAGCGCAAATGTTGGCGGTGGCAGAAGATCATCCGTTTATTGAACCGATTCATATTTTATCGGTATTATTGGATGAGCAAGCCAGTTTATTGCAGTTAGCTAAGATTGATAAAGCGCGTTTAAAGCCGTTATTGGATGAGAAAATTGCCTTGATGCCAAAAGTATCAGGCGCTCAGAGTGACGTAACGTTGTCACAACAGTCGATAAAGCTGTTAGGGCAAATGGATAAATTAGCGCAGCAAAAGGGCGATGCGTATATTGCCAGCGAGTTGTTTTTTTTAGCGTTGTTAGATAGTAATGACAGTGTCGCTATTCTATTTAAAAAAGCTGGCGCTACTGCAGAAACATTAAACCAAGCCATTGAACAAATACGAGGGGGCGAAACCGTGAAGGATCAAAACGCAGAAGATAACCGTCAAGCACTGGAAAAATATACGGTCGATTTAACCGCACGAGCGGAAGAGGGTAAGCTGGATCCGGTAATTGGACGAGACGATGAAATTCGCCGTGCCATTCAGGTATTACAACGCCGTACCAAAAATAACCCAGTCTTGATTGGGGAGCCGGGTGTTGGTAAAACTGCCATTGTGGAAGGGTTGGCGCAACGTATTGTGAATGGTGAAGTGCCTGAAGGCATTAAGAATAAACGCGTGTTGTCTTTGGATTTGGCGGGTTTATTAGCGGGCGCAAAATACCGTGGCGAATTTGAAGAACGATTAAAAGCGTTATTAAAAGAGTTGGAAAAAGAAGAAGGCAAAGTGATTTTGTTTATTGATGAAATTCACACCATGGTTGGCGCGGGTAAAACCGAAGGCTCGATGGATGCCGGCAATATGTTAAAACCCGCTTTGGCGCGTGGTGAATTGCACTGTATTGGCGCGACTACGTTGGATGAGTATCGACAAGACATTGAAAAAGACGCCGCATTGGAACGTCGTTTTCAAAAAGTGATTGTCGATGAGCCAACCGAAGAGGATACCGTAGCGATTTTACGTGGTTTAAAAGAGCGGTATGAGATTCATCACGGGGTGGCGATTACTGACCCTGCGATTATTGCGGCGGCACATCTATCACAACGCTACATTACCGATCGTCAGTTGCCAGATAAAGCGATTGATTTGATTGATGAAGCGGGTTCGCGTATTCGTATGGAAATTGACTCTAAGCCAGAGGTGATGGATAAGTTAGATCGTCGTTTGATTCAGTTAAAAATGGAACAGATGGCGCTTAAGAAAGAGAAAGATGATGCGTCTAAAAAACGATTGTCTATATTAAAAGATGAAATTAAAGCGCTTGAAAAAGAGTATTCTGATTTAGAAGAGATTTGGAAGCGTGAAAAAGCGGCCTTACAGGGTGCTCAGCAGTTTAAAGAGCAGTTGGATGCGGCACGTATTGAGCTGGAATCGGCCAGACGCTCGGGTGATTTGGCCAAAATGTCTGAGATTCAGTATGGCAAAATTCCAGAGCTAGAAGAGAAAATCAGAGCGGCAGAAGCGGCGGAAAATGCGGCAGAAAGTTCAGATGATACGCAACTATTAAGAAACAAAGTGACCGAAGAGGAGATTGCTGAAGTGGTCGCACGTTGGACAGGCATTCCTGTCTCCCGCATGATGGAAGGGGAACGTGAAAAACTGCTAAAAATGGAAGAAGAGCTTGGTAAACAAGTGATTGGGCAAGACGAAGCGGTTAAAGCCGTTTCGGATGCGATTCGCCGTTCACGTGCGGGTCTATCCGATCCAAATCGCCCCAATGGTTCGTTCCTATTCTTAGGGCCAACGGGAGTCGGTAAAACAGAGTTAACCAAAGCCTTGGCTGATTTACTGTTTGATACCACCGATGCGATTGTGCGTTTAGATATGTCGGAATTTATGGAGAAACATTCGGTCTCCCGTTTGGTGGGCGCGCCTCCAGGCTATGTGGGCTATGAAGAAGGCGGGTACTTAACCGAGGCGGTTCGCCGTAAACCTTATTCGGTGATTTTATTGGATGAGGTCGAAAAAGCGCATCCTGATGTGTTTAATATTTTATTGCAAGTACTGGATGATGGTCGCTTAACCGATGGACAAGGCCGTACCGTCGATTTTAAAAATACCGTGATTGTGATGACCTCTAACTTGGGGTCTCATATTATTCAGGAGAAAGCAGAAACCGCGACCTATGACGAAATGAAAGCCGATGTGATGGAAGTGGTTGGTGGTCACTTTAGACCAGAGTTTATTAACCGTATTGATGACATTGTGGTATTCCATCCTTTGAACCGAGAACAAATTCGTGCGATTACCGAAATTCAATTGAAAGGGTTAATTCAACGCTTAGAAGAGTCGGATATCACATTGAATATTCAAGAGGCAGTATTGGATGTGATTGGTGAGGCGGGCTTTGATCCTGTATTTGGTGCAAGACCGCTGAAACGTGTGATTCAACAACGTATTGAAAATCCATTAGCACAAAAAATCTTGAACGGAGATTATCCTGCGGGTTCAACCATTCGGGTTGAATTGGTTGGAGGTGAGATTCAATTTCATTAAGTTTCATTGCTACATTAAAAGCTAAAAAAAACCGCCTAAAATGGCGGTTTTTTTTATGGGTTTAATAAGGGGGGGAGAATTTTTAACCAAAAATATCCGCTGTAATGTTATTAAACCAAGAGTGGGCATACAGTTCTTCGCGTTTACGATCTTCTGCATTATAAGGTCCTGTTAAGCCACCTGAGCCTTTCACTTTTATGATTTTACCGTCTTTATAGGCGTACACCATGGCGACAGATACCCCGTCTTGAGGAGCGATAATGGAGTAACAGGTATTGACCCATGATGGGTCAGGCATTGGAACCCCATTTAAAGAAGAGGCAATTGCTGCAGCACATACTTTTGCCTGTGAATTAGCCGAATAGCCCGATTTAGGCATCGGTGAAGCAATTGAGGCATCGCCAATGACATGGATATTTTTATGAATAGTGGATTCAAAGGTTTTATGATCGACAGAACACCATTCTAAATCTCCGACTAAGTCCGTTTCAAAGGCAATCGGTCCTGCTTTTTGTGGTGGGATAATATTGAGTACATCGGCTTTAAACTCACCTGCTTCTGCTGTGACGGTTTTAGTTGCCACGTCTACTTTAGTGACCGCGCCACCCTTATCTTTACCAATCCAAGTAATGATACTATTGTCTGTACCGTAGCCATAGTGACGCTTCCAGCCATCCATAAAGAGCCCAAATTTAGAGAACTTCTCTTTTGGGTCTAGAATAACAATTTTAGAATTGGGCTTGTGCTTTTTAAAGTACGCTGCCACTAAAGAAGCTCTTTCATAAGGGCCTGGAGGGCAACGGAAAGGGTTTGGAGGCGTGACAATGATAAAGGTTCCACCATCTTTCATCTCTTCGAGCTGTTTGCGCAACAGTGCGGTTTGAGGCCCCGCTTTCCATGCATGAGGAATAGAGGTTTCAGCGACCTCTTTTGAGTAGCCTTCAATGTCATCGTATTTAAAATCAATGCCAGGAGAGACAATGGCGCGATCATAACGGAGTGCTTTATTGCCTTTTGTTGTGATGGTCTGTTTTTCAGGATCAATATTCGTCACGGTATCAAAAATGACTTTAATGCCTTTTTCGGCGAGTTTGTCGTAGTTAAACTCAATGGAATCCATTGGACGAACACCACCAATCACTTCATTACTCATAAAGCAGGTGTGGTAATCTTTATTGGCTTCAACTAAGGTCACATCAATGCTTGAATCCATCTTTTTTAAATACTGTGCGGCAGTTGCCCCACCAATACCACCACCAACAATTACAACGCGCTTAGAGTTGCTTTTTGTATGGTTATGTTTTCCATGATTCGATGCGGATGCAAGTGTGGAAAGCCCCGTTGTTGCTCCAGCGGCGGTTATCGCAGAGCTTTTAAGGAGGTCTCTTCTTGAAATTTGTGTCATGTTTGTTCTCCTTAATTAATGATTATGTCCGTGATGAGAATTTTTAGATGCTTTTGCCGCTGCTTTAAGGCTTTTCTCATTGGGTAGTTTTGAAAAATATTCTGATAAAGCTTTAATATCTGCATCTGTATAGCCTTTTGCAATGCGTTGCATGACAGTCGAAGGACGCTTTCCAGATGCAAAGTCATACATTGATTCGGCCATGTACTCTTTAGGCAATCCTGCAATGGATGGGGTTAATGGACCGTTACTAATGCCATTAGGGCCGTGGCAGCCCGCGCACGTATTGGCCAGCATTGTTGCTCTATCAATTACGCCAGCATGGGCATTTGCAAGAATACCGGAAGCAAATAAGGCACTGATTAAAATTAAGTTTGTTCTCTTCATGGTAACCCTCTTTTAAAACTAATTAAAATTACGAGGAAAGTTTCTCATATTTAACAGGGGTTGTATATCTTATTACGAAATAAGATTTCGCTATCTAATCCTTATATTAGATGACAATGTGCGAATGCATTTACAAAAGTAAGCATAGGGGGGTAAGGTGAATTGAGTTTGCTCAAGAGAGGATGCTCTGGAGTATAAGGTGAATTGAGGGTGTCAAGAGAGGGAGTGTTATGGAGTAGAAAAAATAAGGTATAAAAAAGGCCTATCACCCTTATTTATTAAGGGTGATAGGCCTTTTTTAAGTATCAAGAAGAATTAAAATTTAACGACTAAATTAACCTTTCTTGAATCCGGTAGAGATTGCTCAACTCGAAAGAGTTCCGCTTTATTATCGACATCGGATTGGGTTGAAATTTTAATCCCCACTTTAATCTGGGCAACATCTTTAAGTTTTCGGCGTTCAGGCATTAACTCATCCTCTTCGGTAATTGTAATGGAAGAAGTCAACTGATCACCAGGAAACTTTTTAGCCGCAATGGGCATAGGCATTCCCGTTTGTGACTTGGCATAAATAAAGACCGTCGTGCCTTTTAACTTAGCTTGTGTCTCAGGTGCAATATCTAAGGTAATGTGGATGGCTTGGTCAGAGCTTGAAGGTGTTGTTTGTTTTGCCTCTGGCGGTTGAAATGGCTGAAATGCGGCTTCAGCAGGAGCTTTACCAATGCTTTCAAGTTGTTGACCTACCTTCATTCTATTTTCAGACCCTTCGGGGAAAATATAGTACAGCGTTGTCCAGTATTTAGCGGCTTCGTCTGGTCGTTGAAGTTGCATTTCTGCATTCCCCATTAACCAAAGCGCCATCGGAACATTTGGATCTATTTTTAAGACTTGCTCTAATAATTCATAAGAGCGTCCCGTAAGTTTTCCATCGTCTACGACAGCTAATACGTCCGCAAGAGGTAAGAGAACATCAATGCTATTGGGTTCAATTAACAATGCTTTGTCATAGGTGTTGGCGGCATTGGTGTAGTCACGTACCATGACATAGGCACGACCTAACAATAGAAGGTCTTTAAATTCATGTTGGTTTTGAGCAATTTTTTGTTCAAGTTCCTTAATCATTGCACGAACTTGTACTTGTGGATCAGGGTGGTTAGGTGGAATGGGATCGGTATTGGAAACGGGAGGTAATCCTGTTTGATTACTGCTTTGATTGGCCGTTTGTTCAACGATAAAAGGTTCTTCATCACCTTGGGCAATAAAAAAACCAATGGCAAAAATGGGGATAATAAATAAAACGGCAAGAATAATGCGTTGTATGAGCGTCATCTGTATGGATCCTAAGATATTGAGTAAATTAAAAAATGGTCATGACTCATCTGACCTTTTAAGCTCACCATTTTTTGTTAATCTGATGAATTTTAAAGGCAATCTGAATCGTTATTTATTTATAACTCGCTGAGTAGTGACTAAGCATAAAACAATTTTAATCATCTTATTTTTAGTTTGGTTTGCATCATTATAATCACCCCAAAAGAGTTTTTTCAGGTTTTCGATTAAAAATTAGCAGAGAGATTAGTTAGTGATAGTACGCACACATTAAAACTTGAGTTAAATCAATAAGATATGATGTGCTATTTTTTATGTACTATAAAATGGTGATTTTTTATATTAAAAAACCTTACAAAACAGTGGGATAGAGTCATTGATATTAGCTTTGGACTTCTTTTGTATTTTATTGTTATGACAGACCTTACCAAATTTTTTATGCTAAGGCCTTTATAAGGTTTTAGTCTTTTACTTTTTTATAGGCTTTTTTTACCGCTTTGGTTACCCGTTTTTGAATTTCCCAATGTTCATCTGCGGACATATAAAAAGACATATCAATGTCATAACGGATATAACGAGGGGAAATACGGTTTAAAGCAATACAAGCCATATCCGCCGCTTGGTTTTCATCCGTTTTATCACCGTACTTTTCTTTAATTTCATTAAAAACTAAACGTTCGTAATAGTTGTGCACCGTATCCATTGCCATGGGTCATTCCTCGCTTATCGGGTTACAAATTTTGTTTCCACTATACCGTAGATTGCCCCATAAAAAAAGCACC
>WFNQ01000024.1 GCA_015488565.1 Thiomicrorhabdus sp. | reverse complement strand
TACAACTCAAGTGGCGGCTCATTACTTAAACGCTTAATAATATCTCCTCTGGTTACGATTCCGACAGGCGATTCATAAGGGCTCATAATAACCAACGCCCCAATGTCGTACTGACTTAATACATTCGCTATATGACGAATATCGGTATCTTCAGTGGTTGTGACCACTTTTTCTTGCATAATATCCGCCACGGTTTCGCGCTTAACCCCTTCCAACAAGCCCTCTTTATTCACAATGACTCGGCACAGCAGATCTCTTTGAGAAATCATCCCAACCAACTTGCCTTCCCGAATCACGGGTAGGTGTTGAATGTGTTTTTTTTGCATTACATTCCAAGCTTCTTCAAGCGTGTTCTCATCCGAAACCACGCTAACCGGCGTACTCATAATTTCTGCAACCCGAACAACCACCCTTCGCGCAGGCTCTTTTTGAGTCACTTCATAGGCTTTAATGGCCGAATGCCCTGCACTTTTTTTACCCTGTTTTAAATCTAAAACCGACGTCATATCAAACCCTTCGGTCACATCATCTTCGAGAGGATTGCTACGTTTGATTGGGTCAATTTTAAGTGGCGGCATTTTTTGAGTCGCCCCAATAAAACTCTGACCCTCTGGAGAATAAACAATAAACATACACTCACCTCTATAACGTAATAACGAATAAAAAGTACTCGATAACTACTTTAACGGCTATTAATTAAAAATACTTAGTTTTTTTCGCTTTATAATCTGAACAATACGCATTGAGAGCAGTAGATAATTCCCGAGTAATTGACTATACTATTTGGGTTTTAAGTTACCCTAATTAAATTTATAAAAGGATTTTAATATGTCAGTTCTTGTCACAAAACAAGCTCCCGATTTTACCGCTGCTGCTGTACTTGCCGATGGTTCTATCGTTGATAATTTCAACCTAAAAAGCCACATTGCGGGCAAATATGCTGTTGTTTTCTTCTACCCACTTGATTTTACCTTTGTTTGCCCTTCTGAAATCTTAGCGTTTGATCACCGTGTTGAAAAGTTTAAATCTCTTAATACCGAAGTCATTGGTATTTCAGTCGATTCTCAATTCACACACAACGCTTGGCGCAACACCCCAGTAAACGAAGGTGGATTAGGGCCTGTTAAATTCCCATTGGTTGCCGACCTTGGTGGTTCTATTATGGAAGCATACGGTATTGTTCATCCTGCTAACATCGCGCTACGTGGTGCATTTTTAATTGATTTGAATGGCGTAGTTCGTCATCAAGTCGTTAATGACCTTCCACTAGGCCGTAACGTAGACGAAATGGTTCGTATGGTTGAAGCCCTTCAGTTCCACGAAGAAGTTGGCGAAGTTTGTCCAGCGGGCTGGAACAAAGGCGATGATGGCATGTCAGATACACCTGAAGGCGTTGCAGACTACCTAAGCAAACATTCTGACACACTTTAATTGAATTGTTAAAATAACGTCATTCAATTAAACGTCTAAAAAGGCCGTCAATTTGACGGCCTTTTTTATGGAGCTTGTTTTGCAACAACAACTAAAAATCTACCAACAACGCATTAACCAACAACTGCAACAACAGTTAACGTCGCTGTATGACAAACAGCCCTGCATTCCAAATACCCTGATTGAAGCCATGGAGTACGCAACCCTAAATAATGGCAAACGACTCCGTCCAGCCTTAATTTATGCCATTGGAGAGGCGCTACACATTCCATTAAAGCAACTCGACAGCGCCGCTTGCGCCATCGAGCTGATTCACAGCTACTCCTTGGTACACGATGACCTACCCGCTATGGACGATGACGACCTACGCCGAGGGCAACCCACCTGCCATATTCAATATAACGAAGCCACCGCTATTTTAGTGGGCGATGCTCAACAAACATTCGGATTTCAACTACTCAGTAACGACACCTCTGTTTCTGACACGCATAAAATAAAGCTAATTCAGCTTCTCAGCCAAGCCAGCGGAGTTGAAGGCATGATTGGTGGCCAGATGATGGATATCCAATCCGAAGGGCTATTACCCGAATTGGCACAACTCAAAACAATGCATAATATGAAAACCGGCGCTCTCATCAATACCGCCCTCCACATGGGCGCTTGTCAAAGTCCACTGTACCCTCAATTAAAAGCGTACCTTACTCAATACGGTCAAGCCATTGGCCTTGCTTTTCAAGTACAAGACGATATTTTAGACATTGAAGGCGATACCGAAACCTTAGGCAAACCACAAGGCAGTGATTTAGAGGCCAACAAGTCCACCTACCCCAAACTCCTAGGGCTCAAAGAGGCTAAAATCTACCGTGACCAATTAATTTCAGAGGCACAACAAAGCCTGTCGAACATGCCATTCCAAAGTCCTTTTTTACAAGAACTCTCTCTTTATGTCGCAAAAAGAACACATTAATAGGAAAGAATGTACGAGTTTGGCTAGGATAAAAAAAGGGAAAAAACGACTGATTTTCGTTATAATGCCCTTCCTTTATTTTTAGTACAGAAATCAACATTATGGCTCAAACTTTTATCTTAAAAACGCTTTTGGATTTTGCCTCCGCACACAGCTTGCGTGGCTATCCTGGTGACTGTGCAAAACTGCACGGCCATAACTGGAAAATTGAAGTACAGGTAGCAGGCTCAAAACTAAACAGCGTGGGCATGGTCATTGATTTTAAAGAGATTAAACGTCAAACCAAAAAAGTCATTAAAGAGCTAGATCATACCTACTTAAATGACCACCCTCACTTTAAAGAGACCAACCCAACGGCTGAAAACATTGCGGTATATCTATTTCGTGAAATTCAAACTCGCATCAATGACGATGGCGTTAAAATGCACAGCATTACCGTTTGGGAAAATGACCGAAACTGCGTCACTTATTCAGAATAACGCAGAATAACGTTCGTATTAGATCAAACTCCTGCTAAAATCATTGGCTCTATTCACAAGCCAATGAGCCAACGTTAAATGACCTCCATATCCCTAACTCAACTTCTCATTTTTAGCGGTTTTTTAGGCCTTATTTTTGGCAGTTTTATCTCCATGCTCAGTTGGCGCTTGCCTCGCATAATGGAACATGACGGTTCTGAACAACTGAAAATCATTAGCATGGGGGGGTCAAAATGTCCACAGTGCGACAGCGAACTGCCATGGTATCGGCTCATCCCTTTGTTTAGCTGGCTGGCCAGTCGTGGTAAATGCCATCATTGCCAAATAAACATATCCGCCCGCTACCCACTTATTGAATTAACCACCGCTATAGGCACGGTACTAGTTGCATGGCAATTTGGTCTCACCCCTATAGGCTATATGGCACTGGCTTTTACGCTAATTTTAATTACGATTTGCGTCATCGACTTTGAACACCAACTTATTTTAGACAACCTAAGCTTGCCACTATTATGGCTGGGATTACTGGTCAATACTCAATCCGTTTTTACCACCCCCACCGAAGCCATTTGGGGCGCCGCCATTGGCTATATGGTTTTATGGCTGGTGTTTCATGCCTTTAAGTTAATCACTGGCAAAGAAGGCATGGGCTACGGAGACTTTAAACTGCTTGCGGCATTAGGTGCTTGGTTTGGCTTTGTGGCATTGCCTCAAATTATTTTAATTGCCGCTCTGGGCAGTATTTTAGTCGCACTGATTGGCATTGCCCTTAAAAAACGCAGCGTCAATACACCCATGCCCTTTGGCCCCTTCCTAGCACTCGGTGGCTGGGTAGCCCTGTTTTTAGGGTCTAACTTGATCTAAAAAAAGAGGCGAGCCCAACGCATTAAAAAAAGAAAATATCAGTGATTTATGATGACTGTAATTGCAGACATTTGCTTTTTAGCCCCCTCCCCTGACAAGGGGAGGGCTGGGGTGGGGTTTGTTTTTGCAAGTGCCCCCCCTCTCAACCACCCCCTTGCTAGAGGGAGGCGTTAAACCCATAGAAACACAAATCTAAAACAACCCTTTGAAAAACCTATAATTTTAAAGTACTACTCTAGGAGTGGTAATCGTCACGAGAGAAAACCATTTTTTCGATCATTTGAGGCGAATATTGAATATATTTAACGAAATTGATTGGAAAAATGGGTCTAAATGGCTTTTTCGCAGTAGATCCACCCCAAATCCGACAGGCTCCTAGAGGGGGGGAATATTTCTTCTAAAACCAAAAAAGGCGCTTATCTCATAATAAAGATAAGCGCCTTTTTTATCCATCGACTTTATCAAGTCAATTTTATACAACCCTTTTGCACAAAAGGGCTGGTCTTATAAAAACCAGCCTAAGGATTTGGAATTAAGAACCAAGCTTTTTTTCAACCACATCACAAACTTGAGTCATTTTTAAACCATTCGAGTTCACAAAGTTCATTACATACTGAAACATACAGGGGTCTTTAATCTCTAATTCTGTATCAATAATCAAACACTTTTGACCGTTATACAGCTCAGGATGCATCAAATCAGAATACACCAATCGTTGATTTCGATAACTCGCTCCCATTGAGGAAATACGGTCAATCCAATCACTTGGTCTAAATTTACGACCGTCTTCGGTCACACCTTCAATAACATATTTACAATGCACGTAATCTTCAATCCATTCAGCGGTTTAAAACCCAGCTATTCTAGCATAAAAGAAGAGGGAACTTGGTAAATAAACAGCACAATAACACGGTTTTCTTTCTCGATTTTTCTCACCATTCAACGCCATAAAATGGCATAATATCGCGTTATACATTTTTTCACTTGAGTTTAGAACGGGTTACAAAATAGGTTAATTATGACGCAGTATCAAACGGATGATTTACGAATCAAGCACATCAAAGAAGTTCTTTCTCCCGGAGAGCTGCATGAAAAATACCCCATTACCGAGATGGCGGCTCAAACCGTTTACGACACTCGCCAGCATATTCATAACATTTTAGCTGGACGCGATGATCGAATCCTAGTCGTTATCGGCCCCTGCTCTATCCATGATCCCGCCGCGGCACGTGATTACGCCAGCCGTTTAAAAGGGCAAATTGAAAAATACAAAGACGACCTGCTTATTGTAATGCGCGTGTATTTTGAAAAACCACGCACAACCGTGGGCTGGAAAGGCTTAATTAACGACCCTGATTTAAATGAATCCTTTCACATCAATAAAGGATTAGGCCTAGCACGTTCCCTGTTATCGGACATCAATAACATGGGCGTACCAGCCGCAACCGAATTTTTAGACCTAATCTCCCCACAATACATTGCCGATTTAATTGCATGGGGAGCTATTGGCGCCAGAACCACCGAAAGCCAAGGTCATCGAGAACTGGCTTCGGGTCTGTCTTGTCCTATTGGGTTTAAAAACGGAACCGATGGCAGCTTTAGAATTGCCGTTGACGCCATTCGTGCCGCCAATAACCCCCACATTTTTTTATCCATGACCAAAAATGGCCACTCCGCTATTTTTGAAACACACGGCAATAAAGATTGTCACGTTATTTTACGCGGTGGAAACGACGGGCCAAACTATGAAGCCAAATATGTCAAAGAAGCCGTTGAACAACTTCAATCCGCAGGTGTAGAAGATAAATTAATGATTGATTGCAGCCATGCAAACAGCCAAAAAAAGCATCAAAACCAAATCATCGTCGCCCGTTCCATTACAGAACAACTCACATCGGGCAATACCAATATCATGGGAGTCATGATTGAAAGCCATTTAGAGGCAGG
>WFNQ01000023.1 GCA_015488565.1 Thiomicrorhabdus sp. | reverse complement strand
CTTTATCGGTTTCTGGATTGTAGCGACTGATAATAAATTTCATTTTATAACCTTCTTAGTACATTTAATACACACGAGGAACGGGCTTAACGGAGTCGTGGTGCTTGGGGCTTAAATTCACGGGCTTAAAGGTCAGTCGGTGGTTGTCCGAAAAATAGAGGGTGTGTTTTAGCCAGTTTTCATCGTCTCGTTCGGTGTAGTCAACTCGTGAGTGCGCGCCACGGCTTTCGGTTCGAGCCAGAGCAGAGACCACGGTGGAATAGCCAATAGCAACCAAATTCTCAAGCTCGTAAGCGGCAAGACGATCTAAATTAAAGACATTGCCAAAATCCGAAATACAGACTTTTTCGAGTCGTGCCTGAATACCTTCTAATGCTTCTAGTGCAGTTTGCATGGTGGGTTCATCTCTGAATACACCACAGCCCCTTTCCATAATCAGCTGTAAATCTTTTTTAATACGGCTAATGGAATCATTTTTAGAATCGTCTTGTTTAAGCCAGCGATTTAAGCGTTTGACGACGGGGGTTAGATTCAGTGTGGCATCATGTTGTGCGGGAGAGGATGTGAGTGCTTCATCAATTGTTAATGCCGTTTTACGGCCAAAGACGACAATGTCTAGTAGTGAATTACCCCCTAAGCGATTTGCTCCGTGTACGGACACGCAAGCGCATTCACCAATGGCATACAGTCCTTTTACGGGGTGTTGTTTGCCGTTTTGATCTGGGCTAATCACTTGCCCTGCAATATTGGTTGGAATGCCGCCCATCATGTAATGGCAGGTTGGGTAGACGTGAATCGGCTCTTCAACGGGATCAATGCCTAAGAAGGTTTGACTGATCTCTCGGATACCCGGTAGGCGTTTGGTAATTACTTCATCGGGAAGGTGGCTAATATCAAGTAACACATAATCTTTATCTGGGCCACAGCCTCGGCCTTCATTAACTTCAATGGCAATGGCGCGGGCAACGACATCACGGGAGGCCAAATCTTTAACGCGTGGCGCGTATTTTTCCATAAAGGCTTCGCCCAGTGAATTGCGTAACTTACCGCCTTCGCCTCGTACCGCTTCGGAAATTAACATTCCTTTGCCCGATACTCCAGTGGGGTGAAACTGCCAAAACTCCATGTCTTGCAGAGGGTAGCCTGCTCGCAGAACCATGCCGAGTCCATCGCCCGTATTAATGCTGGCATTGGTGTTGTTACGAAATACTTGGCCTGCGCCACCGGTGGCCAATAGAATATGGGGGCTTTGTAGTATTTTATATTTTCCATCATGAATGTTCATGACAAGCACACCATTGATGTCGCCGTCTTGATTTTTAAGCAAGTCAACCGCGTAATATTCATCGTAAAACGTGGTGCCTAAACGTAAGTTTTGCTGGTACAGTGATTGCAAAATGGCGTGGCCAGTTCGATCTGCCGCCGCACAGGTACGGTAGGCCTGTTCTTCACCGTAGTTTAAGCTTTGCCCACCAAACGCACGTTGGTAAATTTTACCGTTGTCTAACCGACTAAAGGGAACACCAAAATGCTCTAGCTCTCTGACAATCTCGGAGGCTTCTTGGCACATAAATTCAATCGCATCTTGATCGCCTAAAAAATCACTGCCTTTAATGGTGTCGTACATATGCCACTCCCACTTATCGGGAGTGACATTGCCGAGTGCCGCATTGACTCCACCCTGTGCCGCAACGGTATGCGAACGGGTGGGGAACACTTTGGAAATCATAGCAATTTTATGGCCTTTTTCAGTCAGTTGCAGTGAGGCTCTCATGCCTGCGCCACCTGCACCAATCACCAATGCATCGAAGGTTTCTATTGGAAAAGATTCTGTAAATTTCATAGTATTTTGTGTTTCTCAGAAAATAAAGTGGGTTGGTAAAACGAAACCTTTCATTCCGCTATTTAAGCGTAACCAAAAAGGCTAATGGCAATCATCGCACTGTTAATCAGTAATAAAATTAAACTGCTGTGATACAGCGTGAGCCAAAGGTTTACTTTTGCTCTGGGAACGTAATCAATAATGATATCTCGAACCCCCACCCATGCATGGACAACAAGCAGTAAGATGGCAAGAATGGTTGCTATTTCAAACAGGCCACTGAATGGTTGGCTTGCCAATTGATAAGCCAATAACTCAAGTGAAACCGAATTGGGCAATTGCGTAATGACAACGGCTAAAAATGGCACATAAAATAGAAGATAGATGGCACTTACACGTTGCCAAATATGTGCTTTTCGACCAGAAAGCGCCTCTGTTTTGATATTAAATTCCATTAGAACCAAACCCTATAAATAATTGAAAGAGAACCGATAAACCAAGTGCCTAATAAGAGATAGCTTACCGTATTGCTGTTAATTAGCTGGTAAGTTTCGGGCTGTAAAAAATGCTCTGCACATAGGTGGCGTAATCCACTGAGCCAGTGATAGGTGAGGGCGATCCAAAAGCCCGTGTGCAGTAATTGTGTTAGCCAGCAATCGGT
>WFNQ01000022.1 GCA_015488565.1 Thiomicrorhabdus sp. | reverse complement strand
GTCCAACAGTGATGAGAGACTCTTTTTATTTCAACATACCCCCTTCAGCACTCAACATCATCTGCAATTTTTAGGCAAAAAAAAAGTGGTCACGACCACCTCCTCCCAGCTACAAATAACGCCTTCTACTCTTCGCTCTCCTCCTCAAATAGAACCAACAGAGAATCTGCTTCTTTTAGGCAGTGAGCTTCATATCGCCCCACTCTTTTATTTGGCCAAACAACGAAGTGTGCACCTTAACACATATCTTAACGCAGACCATGGCGAAAAAAAGGGGCAAACCTTGGCTCTACTTCACAGTCATGACGCATTTCCATTTCGAATCAAACCCGCCCAACTTATGAGCCAGCACCTCCCCCCCCAAGCCATTGGTTGCAGTACACTACTAGAAGACTGGAAAATAACCAATCGCCTGAGCAGTGACCTAGGATTACCGGGCTGTTTTGACGGAGACTTAGCCGAACTGTTTTCCTATTGGCTAGATCAAACCAACCAAGATACACACGCATGTACACCTTGGCATATTATTATTTGTGCTCCGTCAACCATCAAAAAAAAATGCCTAACCCTAAGCCAGCCTTACGACTGGATTAGGGTTTAAGCATCATTACGGGCTAAACACGACCTTGAAAAATACGAGACGGAAAACAACCAATTGAGTTATTTTTAGGAAAAGCCTAGAAAAAAGGATAGCGTCCCCTTTATTTTCACTTATTCTAACCTTATTCGTTCTAGTTCAAACATAATTACTTTACAAATAAGCTTATCTGCCTGTTTAGGTTTGCTTAATTCAGCATCAATGCCATTTATATTTCTTATGTTGTTTTGAGGAAATAAATAAAGCAATTTCTGTTCAAAATTTTTAGATAATTCAATACCTGTTTCTGAGAAGTATTGACAATCTAGCGTTAAATCCTTTACAGAAATATCATTTTGATTTTTTACATGAAATCCAATGCCTGACTTACTCTTAAAATCAGTTTGAATCTGAATATTTTTTAAAATTTTCAAGTCATAAATTTCTAAAGGTGTTGGTTCATTTAAATCATGAATAAATAACTGAATACTACCTGTTTTGACAAGAATTAATATCGGAACAAAAATTAAAAAAGCTATAAGGATTTCTTTTCTGGACACATTTACTCCATTTTGCATTTAATTTAGATAGAAATTACACATAGCATTTAGTATAAGGCACTCTTGCTCAACTCTCGGTATTACGGGTACTTTTAGGCACTATTTCTATAAAGCCTATCAACTTGAGAAAATAACTCTATTACAGGCATATTCGCTCAACCCTCAATAAAGCGCAACTCAATAGTAAAAAATAAGTATAGCTAAAGATAAATGGCATTTATATACGTAAAAACAACTGACTGGTAAGTTCACTAAAAATAACATGCCTCAAAGGGAGGCTCAAGGTGAATTGACCTTGCTCAAGAGAGGGTGCTATGGAGTCGATTTTGGATTAAAAATTCTTTCCCCCCCCTACCTCAACAAAACGGCATTGTTTTCTGATAGAACTTTTCGATAAAATTGTATGATTTTCGATAAAAGCGTATAATTTTTTACACTTTTCGACTTTCAAGAAGGCTTTTCGATAAAATGACTTTGAATCTAAATACGCCTGCTTATTTTCAAAATGAGCCATTACCAGAAAATACAGGCCTTGTCGGCTGGTCTGCACTTGTTCATGCTTTGGAGGTAAATGCCCCTGTTAGGAAAATGTGCTGCGTTTCAGAAAAATACATTAGTGGTTCGCAAAGGCATAATGGTAAATGGCTTGTATTTGATCAGCGTTATGCCCCTAGTGATAATGCTCTTGATCATATTACATTTGCTTTAAAACATGAAAATATTGATTTGCTAATTTTAAAGCGTGTCTTTGAAAAAATTCCTACTCAGGATATTGAAGCATATATACGTTTAACACCAACTGGAACAATGGCTCGTCGTATTTGGTTTTTTTACGAATTCCTTACCAGTAATATCCTTGATTTAGAAGATGCATCACAAGTGGGTGCTGTGGATGTGCTTGATGCAGATAAATACTTTACAACCGATTCTAAACTATCGCGGCGCCATCGTGTAAGAGATAACTTGCTTGGTAATAGTAGCTTTTGTCCTATCGTGCGTAAGACAGAAGCATTACAAGCTTTTGTCAATTTAGACTTGGGGAATAAGGCTAAAAGCATAGCCGGCCAAGCAAGCCAACAACTTATATCACGAGCGGCCAGCTTCATGCTTCTTGCAGACAGCCGCGCAAGTTTTGCTATTGAAGGAGAGCGTCCTCCACGCAGCCGTTTAGAACGATGGGGACAAGCTGTTTTGCAGGCCGGTAAAAAACCTCTCAATCAAACTGAAATGTGGCGCTTGCATCGCATTTTACTGGGGGATGACCGCTTCACAAAAATTGGTTGGCGAGAAGATGGCGTTTTTCTAGGAGAACGAGACCATAATAATGACCCAATGCCAGAATTTATAGGGGCGCATCAATCAGATATTACAAAACTTATGAAGGCTTTAAATGAGTGCAATAATCGCATTCGTCCACAAGGTATTGATGCGGTAATACAGGCTGCGATTATCGCGTTTGGATTTGTTTATATTCACCCTCTAGAAGATGGTAATGGACGCTTACATAGATGCCTTATCAACCATGTCTTGGCGGAAAGAAAGTTTTCACCACCTGATATGGTTTTCCCTGTATCAAGCGTAATGCTTGACCGTATTGACGATTATCGCTCTGTTTTACAAGGACACACAGCGGCTCTTATGCCGTTTATAGAATGGCAACCAACGCCCAATCATAATGTGTACGTTACGAATGATACATCGGATTTATATCGTTACTTTGATGTTACCGAGGAAGCAGAGTTTTTATATGCTTGCGTTCAAACCACGATTGAAAAAGATTTACCTCGTGAGATTGCATATCTGACGGCTCATGACGCAGCTGAAAATGGCATAATGGAACTTGTCGAAATGCCTAATAAGCTGGCACAAGATTTGATTATATTCGTTCGCCAAAATAAAGGGGTATTGTCAAAAAAGCGAAGAGAAAACGAGTTCTCTGCGCTTACTGATGACGAAGTTTTTGCTATCGAAAAAATCATTGCTGGTGCATATGAGGATTTCGATAACATCCGAACTATGGCATAAATCATCCCAAAGGATCTACCATAGCAACGAGAGATGATCGGGACAAGCCCGATAATGACGATATTTGCTGGGATTTTTTTCAAAAAAATGTCTTAACAGAGTGGTCTTAACTGTAAAAGTTACGACTTAATCTGACACTGCTCTTGAAAAAGAGCGAGTTCCTCGTTTTGATATGTAGGTGTTCAATCATCAATCAAAACGAAGGAAACTCACAATGATTAATAGTAATCAAAAAATCATTAAACACAAAGTCGGATTGTT
>WFNQ01000021.1 GCA_015488565.1 Thiomicrorhabdus sp. | reverse complement strand
TTTACCTATATTATTAATTCCGAAGGAGAACTGAAAACACAGTTGCCTCATGCCATGCCCCCTCTGCAAATCCAACACTTAATTAAATCTTATTTAACACCAAATTTAACACCAAACTCAACACAGGATAAAACACCATGAATTTTCGTTTACATACCGCCTCTTATGCCTTAACCATTGGACTGCTCACCGCCCTTTCAAGCAGCGCACTATTGGCCGCACAAGCAGATGACATTCAAGTCAGCGATCCCTTCACTCGTGAAATGCCGCCCGGAGCTTTTGCCACGGCCAGTTTTATGACGCTCAGTAATCAAAGCGCACAAAATATCAAACTGGTACAAGCCAGTACCAACGTGGCTAAAAGCGCCGAACTGCATACGCACTCCAATAACAATGGTGTGATGCGTATGCGTCAAGTGTCCTTCTTTGAGATTCCCGCAAAAGGAGAAGCCAAATTACAACCAAGTGGCAACCATATTATGTTAATTTCACCCACCCAACCCATTCAAGCGGGTGAACACGTCACCGTTACCCTAACCTTTGAAGATGGCAGCAACAAGCAAGTAAACATGCCGGTTAAATCGGTTATGAAACAAAAGCAGCATGACCATAAACACCATCACTAAAAGGGTCGCTAAGCATGAAAAATAAACACATAAAAAAAACGTTACTCGGACTTCTCCTTACAACCAGTTTCGTATCAAACAGTGCTTTTGCAGAAAAACCTTTTTTAGAGCGTAGCGATCCAATGGCTAAAATGGATACCTTCCAATTGTGTCTTGATTACGCCAATTTAACGGAAGAAGATAAACGTCAACAGTTTAAAAAAGAGTTGGATTTACGCTCTCAACTCAGCGTTAAAGACCACAAACTAATCGACCAACATCGAGTAGAAAATAGCATGACACGCTGTGGCATGTACATGGCGTTGGGCAAACCCATTAGCGAACAATCGCGTCAAATTCGTCCAATGACCTTTAAAACGGTGCATGTTTATCCCAATCACTACTATGTTTCTCAATCGGGCATGATTGTCGAAACACTGGAACGTAAAGAGGGCATCATGCCCCCCACTCTGGTTCATACGCCACCCAAAGTGCAAGCCCCGCCTGTTACGCCTAAATAAAAAATGCGCCCTTTGACAAAGGGGGTATCTGTCAGGTATCACTCGTAAAAAGAAACCCCACCCCAGCCCTCCCCTTGTCAAGGGAGGGGGCTAAAAAGCAAATATCTGCAATTACGGTTATCATAAATCATTCGTCGTTAGTTTACGTCGCACCTATACAAGTCCAACTTAATTGATTAAAATCAGCGCACTAAAAATTAAACGTATATATATGAGGGTTTCAACATGACACAAGATGAACTAAAACAAAAAGTCGCTCAAGCCGCAATTGAATACGTTGTACCCGATACCATTATTGGTGTAGGAACTGGCTCTACTGCTAACTTTTTTATTGATGAATTGGCTAAAATCAAAGGCACGATTGAAGGTGCGGTTGCTAGCTCAGAAGCCACGGCTGAACGCTTAAAAGGTCATGGCATTCCCGTATTTGACTTAAATTCTGTCGCTGAAATTTCCGTCTACATTGATGGCGCAGACGAAGCCGATGCCGGTCTAAACCTAATCAAAGGTGGCGGTGGCGCTTTAACACGTGAAAAAATCGTACTCGCCGTGGCAGATAAGTTTGTTTGCATTGCCGATGACAGCAAAAAAGTAGACGTACTGGGTAAATTCCCTCTGCCGATTGAAGTCATTCCAATGGCACGTAGCTATGTGGCACGTGAAATTGTAAAACGTTTTGCGGGTGAGCCAGTATTACGTGATGGTTTTACCACCGATAACGGCAACCTAATTTTAGACGTTCACGGTTTAGAAATCACCGATCCTGTGGCGATGGAAAATGAGTTAAACAGCATCGTTGGTGTGGTCACTAACGGCCTGTTTGCCGCACGTCCAGCGGATATTTTCTTATGCGGAACGGCAAATGGCGTCGAAACACTGACGGCAAAGTAACACGTAAAATACACTCTTCAAAAAAAGGCCATAATGGCCTTTTTTTGATTATGAGGATAAATTAGGCTCAAACCATCATGGCAAATAATTCCCCCCCCCTAAATAAGACGCGCCCATTTCATGGCTTATACGTCATAACCGATCCCACACTCTGCCCACATAATAAGCTTGTACAGCAAGTTGCTCAAGCATTAGAGGGGGGGGCAAAAATTGTGCAATTTCGTGATAAAACCAGCGATTTTCAAACCAAATTACAGCTCTGTAAACAACTCGTTCGCCTGTGCGAACAGCATCACGCCTATTTTATTGTGAATGACGACATTCAACTGGCCAAACGCTCAGGAGCACACGGCATACACATCGGCAAAAGTGACCAAAACCTGCTTACCGCTCGCCAACAACTTGGCGAACACGCCATTATTGGTGTGAGCTGCTATAACGATATTACCCTTGCTTTAACCATGCAAAATCTGGGCGCAAACTACGTGGCGTTTGGACGATTTTTTCCTTCCAAAACCAAGCCCAATGCACCACAAGCGGATATAAACACCTTAATACAAGCCAAGAAAACCCTCAAAATTCCCGTGGTGGCTATTGGGGGGATTACCGCAAAAAACGCCACTAAATTACTGGCAACTGGCGTGGATGCATTAGCGGTGATTCAAGGCGTATTGGCACAAAAAAATATTCAAACTGCCGCCCTTCGCATTAGTCAGCAATTCACGGTATAATCTGGCACATCAAAATAATATCTATACTAAAAGGAACGCCTTAATGAGCAAGTCACACGACCTATTTCAAGCCGCACAACAACACATTCCTGGTGGTGTAAACTCGCCCGTTAGAGCCTTTAAAGGTGTAGGGGGCGATCCTGTTTTCTTCAAATCTGCCAAAGGCGCTTACCTTATTGATGCCGACGACAAACAGTACATTGACTACGTCGCCTCTTGGGGGCCAGCTATTTTAGGCCACGCACATCCAGACGTGGTAAAAGCCGTGCAAGAACAAGCCACCCAAGGCTTAAGCTTTGGCGCACCCACCGAAATTGAAACCGAAATGGCCGATTTAGTCTGTGATCTCATCCCATCCATGGACATGGTTCGCATGGTCAGCTCAGGCACCGAAGCCACCATGACCGCCATTCGTTTAGCACGTGGTTACACAGGACGTGACAAAATGGTTAAATTTGAAGGCTGTTACCACGGTCACTCCGATTCGTTATTGGTCAAGGCCGGTTCTGGCGCACTGACTCTTGGAGAGCCTTCATCTCCGGGCGTTCCAGCCGCACTCGCCGATTTAACCCTTACCCTTACCCACAACAATGCCGAAGAAGTTCGAGAAGTTTTTGCCAAAGTTGGCAACGAAATCGCCTGCATTATTGTTGAACCCATTGCCGGCAACATGAACTGCATTCCGCCAGAAGAAGGCTTTTTGCAAACATTGCGTGACATGTGTGACGAGTACGGAACGGTACTGATTTTTGATGAAGTGATGTGTGGTTTTCGTGCCGGGCTACAAGGCGCACAAGGCCTTTATAATATAACGCCTGACCTCACTACCTTTGGTAAAGTTATCGGCGGTGGAATGCCCGTTGGTGCATTTGGTGGTAAGCGTGAAATCATGGAAAAAATCGCCCCGCTTGGCCCCGTTTATCAAGCCGGTACACTTTCAGGCAACCCTTTAGCGATGGCGGCAGGTTTGACCACTCTAAACTTAATAAAAGAACCCGGCTTCTTTGAAAACCTAGATCAAAAAGCCAAGCGTTTAACCGCAGGACTGCAAGCGGCGGCAGATGAACTCAACATCCCATTCACCACCAATCAAGTGGGCGGCATGTACGGTTACTTCTTTAATGAAGAGAAAAACATCAGCCGCTTCGCTCAAGTTGCCAAAGGCAATATGGCGCACTTTCAAGCGTTCTATCACGGCATGTTAAACGAAGGCGTTTACCTTGCGCCTTCCGCGTATGAAGCTGGTTTTGTCTCGTCACAACACACCAATGAAGACATTGATAACACCATTGCCGCCGCAAAACGCGTGATGGCAACGTTATAACGTACCGTTACAGCTAAAAAGGGCTTTTATAAGCCCTTTTTTTATGCATGAAACGCGTTCAA
>WFNQ01000020.1 GCA_015488565.1 Thiomicrorhabdus sp. | reverse complement strand
GGGGTTAGTGGCTCAGCGGTGATGGCAACTAAGCCTGCTAACGCACCATTTAACATCATGGTTAAGTCGGCTTTACCAAATTTAAGTTTGGCTAAGGTTAATGCACCCACAACGCCCCCAGCGGCGGCCAATAACGTATTGACAAAAATCATCGCAACGGCGTTGGCATTTTCAACGTCAGAGACCATTAATTGTGAACCACCATTAAAGCCAAACCAACCTAACCAAAGAATGAAGACACCGAGTGTGGCTAAGGGTAGGTTTGCACCTGGTATAGCACGAACTTCACCGTTTGCCCCGTATTTGCCCTTACGTGCGCCTAATAAAATGACACCCGCTAATGCCGCAGAAGCACCCGCCATGTGAACCACGCCAGACCCTGCAAAATCGAGGAAGCCCAATTCGTCTAAGAATCCACCGCCCCATTTCCAGAAACCTTGCATTGGGTAAATGAACGCCGTAAAGACAATAACAAAGGCAAAGAAAGCCATCAGCTTCATACGCTCCGCAACCGCACCCGATACCACAGACATGGCCGTGGCAACAAAGACCACTTGGAAGAAGAAGTCAGACATACCAGAGTAGTAAGGCGCATCATCGCCACCTGCAATCACAGCGGCGGTGGTGTTATCCGCACCCAATAAGAAGCTCATTCCAGGGAAGAAGCTGTTCACGGCTTCGGCAGGGTACATAATGTTGTAACCGACCAGCATGTACATAATGCACGCAATGGCAAAGAGACCAATGTTTTTGGCTAAGATTTCAGTGGTGTTTTTTGAACGCACTAACCCTGCTTCGAGCATGGCAAAACCGGCCGCCATCCACATGACCAATGCACCAGACATTAGAAAGTAGAAGGTATCCAGTGCGTAACTGAGTTGTAGAACTTGTTCCATAAGTTATTCCTTTATGTTTTTAAAGAGCAATGTCGCCGGACTCTTCAGTACGGATTCGAATTGCTTGTTCCAAAGGCATAATAAAAATTTTACCATCGCCTATTTTACCCGTTCGTGCGGCATTGCCAATGGTTTCGATAACGCTGTCGACCTGCTCATCGGCAACCGCAACTTCTAATCGTAGTTTGGGTAAAAATTCAATCGAATATTCCGCACCACGATAAATTTCGGTATGTCCTTTTTGACGACCAAAGCCTTTCACTTCCGTGACGGTCATGCCGTGCACATTAACATCGTGTAAGGCTTCGCGCACATCATCGAGCTTAAAAGGTTTGATAATTGCAACAACCAGTTTCATACTAACCTCTCGTTTGAGTGAGTTAAAAAGTGTTCGGATTTTATAAGCCTAGGTTATGCCAGTTTTTTATTTTTTTATAAATTCAAATATTTAGTTGGTTTTTTAGAGCTAAACTGACTGAAAAAGAGGGGTGTATTGGTGAGTCTGTTTAAAGATGGTGCGAAATTTTTATGATATGGTGCAAAGAGTGACGTTGTTTTTATCAAAATACCCCAAAATTGTATTGGCATTGGTCATTCAGTTATTGGCACTGGGCATATTGGCACTGGGTGTGTCAGTCGCCCCCTATTTTTTTCCCCCCCCCTATTCCTACGAGATATTGGTTTTCATTCAAGCCCTATTGGCGGTGTTGATCAGTCGGTGGATTGGCTTACCAATGTGGTGGTTGTTCATTCAATTTTTATTGTCGATTGGTTTGTATATCGGCATGGCGATTGAGTTTAATCCAGTATGGGCGTTACTGTTGTTTGGCGTATTATGGTTGCTGTTTCGTAATGCCATTACTGAGCGAGTGCCACTGTATTTAACCAATCAAACCACACGTCAAGCATTAAAAAAAGCCGCCAAAGAGCTGAGTCATACACAGCCTAAAATCCATTTTATGGACTTAGGCTGTGGCTTAGGTGGCAACGTGGTGTTTATGTCACAACAGCATGGCGTGGTGCAGTCACATGGTGTTGAAACCGCGTTTATTCCGTATGCCTTCTCAAAACTATATAGTCGAATAGGGGGGGGGGAAGTTTTTGCACAAGATATTTGGAAGACCGATTTAAGTGACTACCATCTTGTGTATGCTTTTTTATCCCCTGAACCCATGCCAAAATTGTGGCAAAAAGTGCTAAAAGAGATGCCCAAAGGTTCGGTTTTTATTTCAAACAGTTTTGCCGTACCCAATGTCGAACCCTCTGATATTTGGCAACTGCCCGATGGACGGGAAACGATTTTGTATATTTACCGATTGTGAGGCGAGGTAAATTTGTTTCGCAGGCATAAGGGGGATTATAGTTAAGACCCAATCACGCCACCTAAGTTAAAAAAAGCCATTTTGACAAGGTTGGTTATAACGTCCTTAGCCGCGTCTTGACTTGCATCCGCGATGGCTTCTTTAGCTTGAATGATGAGTGTACTGCTACTATTGTCAGGTATTGAGTAACCGAGGAGAGTTAATCCTTTAAGAGTTAGCCGAACCCCTAAAAACTCATCTTTTTCTCTTTTGAGATATGAAATAAACCCTTCTTCTTTTAACCAAGATATGCAGTATCCTACGAAGTCCATCTTATCGAATGCAGTCTCCTGTGACTCACTTTCAGCGTGGAATATATCAGTAGCCACCCAAGGAGCATCAATGTTTATTAGTGTTGGGAATTCATCAAATAAATTTACAAGTATGTGTAATGTAACTTTATTGAAGTTTTCAAAGTTTTTTGAACTCATAGTTTGCGGCCTTTTTAATAAGTTATTTATCTCGAATTGTTCAAATGGATGATTATTTTTTTAATCAAAAATAAGAGCAATACTTTAATTCTAATTACTAAGTGTAGCTGACTCTAAGCTAATGCATAATATTCATATCAAATGAACAAAGTTTTGAGTGTCCACGAGTTTTCTAAAACCCAGCGACTTAAGCATTATATTGATAATATAGGAATCGCCCTATTTTTATTCGGAAGGTAGAATGATGCCTCTTTATTTTAAGAAATTATTTCCCCTCTGAATTCATCCATAAACCAAAGGAACGAACGTTATTATGAAGCCTAAAGCCAATGTTCAAGCGAGTTCATTAGAAAAAATTCAGTCTTGGAGTCCCTATCTTGAACAGATGTGTCGGCGTTTTCCGGAGTTAGTGTCCTCTGAATATTGGGGAGAGCCTTGGCCAGCAGGACAACTTTATCAGCGAGTTTATGAAGAGGTGATTGAGGCTAAAGAGGAAGAGGGATTAAAAAAACGCTTGAGAACCCTACGAAACTGGCAGATGACACGCATTGCGATTCGAGATTTATCCGGTCTGGCTGTGCTAGAAGAGACTATGCGAGATTTATCGGATTTAGCCGATGCACTGGTGGCTTCTACGCTAGATTGGCATTACGAGCGCGCTTGTCTGCGTTATGGCACGCCGATAGGACGCGATTCGGGATTGCCCCAAAAAATGTTAGTGATTGGCATGGGTAAGTTAGGCGGTCAGGAGTTGAATTTTTCGTCGGATATTGATTTGATTTTTGCCTACCCTGAGGGGGGCGAAACGCAAATAGCGGAAGGTCAGCCAGTCAAACGCCCGACCTCAAACGATCAGTTTTTTACGCGCTTAGGACAGGCGATGAACAAGTCATTGGTGGAAATGACAGAAGACGGGTTTGTGTATCGGGTCGACATGCGATTACGTCCGTTTGGGGATGGCGGTTCACTGGCGATTAGTTTTTCAGGCATGGAGCATTATTAGGAAATTCATGGCCGTGCTTGGGAGCGGTATGCGCTGGTAAAAGGGCGTGTGATGGCCGGAGACTCGGAAGACGCGGCCTATCTATTTGATATTTTGCGTCCATTTGTGTATCGCCGTTATGTGGATTTTACCGCTATGGATTCATTGCGCGAATTGAAGCAGATGATTGCGGCGCAAGTAAAGAAAAAAGGCATGGAGGATAATATTAAGCTTGGACGTGGCGGGATTCGAGAGATTGAGTTTATTGCCCAAGCATTTCAGTTGATTCATGGTGGGCGAGATAAAGCCTTGCAAACTCGCTCACTGTTAGCCACGCTGGATCTGTTGCGACAACGTAATTTTTTAGAGGAGCCAGCTTATCAAGCGCTAACGGCTGCTTATACTTTTTTGAGGCGTTCTGAAAATCGCTTGCAAGAATGGCGAGATCAGCAGGTTCATGATTTACCCTCTGATGAGGCACAGCAGTTGACCTTGGCTGAGTCGATGGGGTATGGGAGTTATTCACTATTTCTAGCAGACTTAAATGGTCATCGAGAGAGGGTTCAAACGCAGTTTGATTGGGTGTTTGCCGAAGATGATAGTTGTGAAGAGGCGGATGCCCTTGCTGATTTGTGGTTGGAGGGAGTGGATGTATCGGATGATTTAACGCGGGTGATGTCGTATGGTTTAACCGAAGCACAAGCCAAGGATTTTTTACAACCACTGGTGGCCTTTCAAAAGGGGCGTATTGTTCAAACTTTGGAAAAAGAGGGGGTGGTGCGTTTAAATTCGGTGATGCCTCTGCTCTTGCGAGAGGTGTTAAGTGCTGATTACAGTGCGGTGTGTTTTGAGCGTGTACTTTCGGTGATTGAGTCCATCGCTAAACGCAGTGTGTATTTAGTGTTATTAAAAGAGAATGTGGCGGCACTGCAACGCTTGATTGAGTTGTGTCACGTGAG